>JADHUC010000179.1 GCA_016784735.1 Pirellulaceae bacterium
CAGTTCCAGCCAGTCAGGTCCTCACCATTAAACAGCAACTGCCAGCCGGCCTGCTTTTCTTCGTCGGAAAGTTCGTTGTCGCCGGCGATGACTGGCGAGGCAAGGAGCAGCGCGGCAACAACGGCCGCGGCGAGTTGAAGGTTTCGTGTCATTGGAATCTCCCGGTTGAAATTGGAACAAACGAGCGTCTATTCTAGCACGAGTGTGGCGAGTTTGTATGAGTTACGCTAAAAAAACAGTTGGACCGATTCGATACTGGCTGTCGCAACGAACGAAATTCTACGAGAGGTTTGTCATGACGAATACGCTGCCAAGGCTCTGGATGCCTTGCTGGTTACTTGTTGCCGTGCTTTCAGCACGTCTGGTCGATGCACAATGGGTCCACAAGCCATCCAAGGAACTGCTGGATCAGACGCCGGGCCTGATACACGAGACCTTCGAGAGCGCCGCGATGAAGACCACCGTCGGCTACGCGGTGGTCAGCGTTATCCAGTGGTTTATTGGCTTCACGGCGGTGGCGGCAACGAATGTTCGAGCTTGTTCACCTCCACGTCCTGGCGTGACCTCTACAAAACAGAGCAAGTTCGAGAGGTGATACTTGTCTATCCGAACGGCTTCCGTTCGGGGTACATGGATCACTATGACGGCAGGATCATGGTCGAATCGTTGATCATCGGTGAACTCATTCCGCGTATCGACAAACGCTTCCGGACAATCTCATCGCGCGCAGGCCGCGCCATCCACGGATTCTCGATGGGAGCAAGCGGTTCGCTGAAATTCGTAATCAAGTATCCCGATTTGTTTTGCGCCGCAGTAGCCTACGGCGGCGGCGCCATTGACCTGGAGAACAGCACAAGCCCGTTCATTCTGAACATTCTCGAACGGAATCTGAAGTCTGAACCGGATCTGATTCGCCAAAACAACACGTATCATTTTCTCGAAAAGCACCACACCCAGGTTCGGCGAAACGGCATCCGGTTTCTACTCATCTGTGGCGAAGACGATTCGTGGAACAACTCGGCCGTGTCCTTTCAAGCAGCCCTGCAAGAGAAACACATTCCGTGCCAGCGTACGCTCGTCCCAAAGACAGGCCATAACCTGCGAGGCCTGACCAAAGCGGAAGGCGCCGCCGCCGCGATTTTTCAAGACCGGGTGTTTCAGGAGGCTCGTACGGAATAGCGTCCGCGACATGATCCGCTGCTGGCACCTTCTTCATGAAGTCCGCAAATCGGGCTCAGACGTACAGAATTCAAAATTGGCCGGTAAGACTACTTGATTCCCCGAGCGGTTCGACGGCCAATTTTGAATTCTGTACGTCTGAGCCCTCACCGAGGACGACTGGTCTTCTCGATAGCTCGTACCAAGAGAACCCAGTCTTGCTTGCCAGGCGTCTGCGTCGTCGGCCAATTGCCTTGACTCGGTGGAGTGAACCTGATTGGGGCTCCGCCCGTAACGCGGGCCGCGTCGGTCAGTCGGCCCGTTCGCGGATCGAACCATCGCGGTTGAAACTGGCCCGACGCTTCCGAAAGGTCCAATCGAAATGCGTCCCCGCCGGATGTGTACACCAAATACGTGTCGTTTGCGTCGGCCAAGCACCAAGCGTCTTGCCGATCGTCCATCAATAAACCGCGCGGTCTCATTCGAGGCATGTCCTCAGCAAGTTCGGCACGGATGAAGTCATAGGTTGGCTGGATCGCTCGGCATAGTTCGGGTGAGATGTAGGTGGACGGGTCCTTCTTGTCAGGGTACGGCAACTGACCGACCAGCATCGACGCACCGCCCATCAGCGCGGCCCAGGCGTGTTGCCGCGTGCCCGCTAGGCCATGGATGATCGCCTGGTCGGGATACCGCAGGCGGTACTCTTTGACTTGGCGGTAGATCTGCGGCGCAGTCGTGCGTTTGATTTGCCCGATGTATCGCCCCGGAACTTCCTGGCCGCCCTTGGGTGCGAAAAGCAGGCCGTCCGCCTCGTACCACCAGTAGCGCAGATCGATCGTCGAGATCTTCGCTCGCCGTTGGCGGTCGGAAAGCAGAGCGTCGACCACGTCTTTGCAGCCGCTCAGCGCAATGTGCACGTCCTTGTTGGATTGCTGTTCCCATTGAATGATCGTGTCAAGCCAAAACCGCATGAAGTCCGCCGGGCCCGTGTACTCTTCGCTGCACAGGAAGACGACATTGGCACAGCCGCCCAGTTCGTCGAGGCACTTGCGGATGTATGCCTGGTGCAGTTTGCGGCGGAGCGGATGAGAGACATCGTAGAACGCGTTTGCCGCCGGAGTATGATCGGGCAGCCCGGTTTGCTGGAAACAATTGGCCGGTCGCCAGGGAAAATCGACGTAGTGGGCGTTGGTCTCCAGCAACGCGTGCTGCATGTAGAAGTTGAACAGCAGCACCGTTCCTTTCCGGTCGCACATCTCAGCGAACTGCTTCAGCCGTCCGAAGTACCAATCGTTGTACTTCGTCAAATCGTATTTCGGCAGCCCATCCCAAGCCGTCCCCTGATCGGTTCGAGCCCACGGCTGTTCGAGAAAAGGAGGAACGACCTTTGCATCTTCGCGGCGTGCCGTGTCATGTTGGTCCCGTCGACGGTCGTACCACAGTCCGAAGTTGTGCTCGAAGCCCGGATAGCCATACCGCAGCATGGCGTCGGTCAGCTTGTCGAGATCTTCGGTCCGATTCGGCCCGACTTGGCCAGGAGCGTTTCGCGTGATGTTCGCCCGCTGGCCGGCGCGCCACCAGCCATTGTGCTGCGCGTAACCCCAAACGACCTTCCCGTTGTGAACATACCAGCCATTTTGGACCCTCAATCCCACCGGCCCTTCCGCAGCAAACGACACGAGTGGAGAAAACAAGAACAGGCCAACAGCCGGCAGGAACCAAGTGCGTCGTCGCATCATCACGTGGTGTCTCTCCATGATTTCTTGCTTCGTCTCTTCGGCATCAGTTCGGAATGAAGGCCGCATCGAGTAGCTGTCGCTGATGCTACACCCAGCCCTCGCAACCGATGGGGCGGTTTCGCCGTGCTCTCCCGCGTAACGTTTCCAGTTCACTGGCGGGGGATGCTCGGTTCACGCGTTGCGTGTGCGTCACCGACCGGCGTGGAAGTTGCCGATCGCCTCGGAAGTCCGCAGGTAGCGACGATAAAGCCGCATCTTCCTGACCGCGGGCGCCACGTGCACTTCTGCCGAGCCTGTCACGTCGCCCAGTTCCCCTTCGAATCGACCCCAACCGTACTGCCGTGCCGGACCGCCGTCGCAAAGTCGGCCGTCCACGACGAACGTGATGATCTTCGGGCCAGCGTCGACAATCGCTGCGATGTGGTGTTCCTTTCCGGCCGTGATGAGTCCGGCATCGCACTCCCAAGCCGCCTTCGTCCGGCCGTCGAAGAGCTCGATCCCAACGGCGCCGTTCTCGGCGGCCGACAGAACGATTCCCCGGCCCTCGGCGTCGCGCGTGTCGACCAACGGCTCTCCGGTCGAGTCCTTGTCGAGCGTTATCCACAGATCGAGTGAAACACCTCCGGAACGGCCGAGATCGATCGTATGCCCGAGCTTCGTCTTGCCCGAAGCGAATTCACCCAGCAATCCTTCTTGGGTAACTTTCTCGACCGATCCCTGGTTCCAGAGTCCTTCCAGCAGCGTCTTGTCGAGTTCATGAACCCGGGCGACGGATTTTTGGGTTTCGGTGACCCAATAGCGGCCGTCCTGCTCGATCAGGTCCGGATAGCTCATCCGCATAGTCGGCTCGGGATCGTAGAGGAGAATTTCCGGCTGCGACCACTGCATCCGACCGTCGCGAACCTCACCGCCCGAAAGCCAAACCGGATTCCGGTCGGCGAAGGTCAGGCCGCTGTGATTGTGGAACCAGAACAGGTACTTCCCGTTTTGGCATCGCCACAGCTTGGGACACGCCCGATTGTTCTTGATCTTCCGCCCGCCGGGCGTGTAGGTCATCTGTTCTGGCGTGGTCCATGTGTGGCCGCGGTCGTCGCTGTACGAGTGGCAGGGATAGCCGGTCTTCGTGCGGTAAACCAGGTACAAGCGGTCATCGTCGATCGGAACTTGGTTGTGTTCTTCCTGAACGGACCCAAACTCGTCCTTGCGGATCCCGTGCTCGCCGTCGGGCAAGAGTTCCCAGCGGATCTTCTCCACGTCCGGCTCCGTCAACAGATTGTCGCTCCTGTAGAGCCAGCCTTCGCCGTTGTCCAGCATGTAGCGGCCCAGCTTGGTGAAGGCAAACAGCACGCTGCCCCCGGTGACTTTCGGCTTGTCGATACCCCAGAAGATTTGCACCTTCCCCTGCCAGTTGTTCGCCCGATCGCAGGCCGTCACGCGCATCGGTAGCCGGTATCGCTGCTGGGACCAACTGCGGCCATGGTCATCGGAGTACCTGTAGCAGTACCAGCCGATCGTGTCGGCGCGGATCTTCTTCGTGCCCCCGGGCAGTCGCTCCACCCGGTCACCGTTGTAGTCATAGAACACGTACACTCGCCCGCTGGGCACCAGAAGCGGGACGACCCACGAGGCTTCCGGTCCGTCGGCCGGCTCGATATCCACTAGCGGCGACCAGCTCTTGCCCCGGTCAGTGCTGATCGTGGAAACCACGTGTTGTCCGCCCTGTCCCTCGTGCCCCGACCCGGTGGTCAACGTGCAAAGCCAGTTGCCGTCCTGGGTGATCACAACGTAGGGCTGATCGCAATAGCTTTCGTCGGGAATCATCCGGCCCGTACCGATATTGCGCGGATCTTCCTCGGACGTCAGAGCGCTGCCCGACAATAGCGTTATCGTCAAGCACAGTGCAGTCGTATGTTGGAGCATGATGTTTTCCTCGTGTCGTGTTCGTCAGCGTTGCGAGATGAAAACTGGAGTCCGAGTGTCTTTCGATTCTAGGCCCTGCCGCACTCCCCGGTCAATTGGCGCGGCTGGTTTGAAATGCCCGCTGGAACTGTCGCTGAACTGCCCTGGTGACTATGGGGCGATCTCTCAGGGTTTCATCGCGGATCTTTAGTCGGCGTCCGCGGAGCGATCCGGCGCGGTCTGGCGATGGCGCACGATCGCGGCCGAATATCCTTCCGGAATCCGCACCTCTGCATAGGTCTTACCGTCCCTTGTGATTTGTTCTGCCTCTTCTCCCTTCGTGATACGCCCTTCGCGGTCGTAGACGTGAACCGTGAAGGCGCTTTTGTCCCCCCAGCCAAACAAGCCGCTGCGGTTGGTGACGATCCGTTCCTCACAGATGATGAACCCCTCGTGCAGTTCGATCGGAGTTGCCGGGAACATGTGCTCGGTGATCGTCTTGTGGGTGGGAATGACGATGTTCGAGTACCACGCATACAGACAGCCCCAATCCAGTGCCTTCAGCATGACGCCGTAAGCGTCCTTCTGCGACCGTTCGGTCAGGTGATCGCCCAGGGCCACGGGAGTGTAGAGCACCACGCGATGGCAGTTGGTGATGCTGCCCGTTTCGGTGAAGCACTGGAAGTGCAGGTCGGCCAGCGTGCGAGAGTACGGCGCGCCGTTGAAAAACGCCGGCACGCGGTCAATGACACGTTTAATGTGATGTTCCAGGAACGGCAAGCTGAGCAAGTGCACAGCACCCTTGAGGCGGCGGATCTTGTACGTCTTGGGATCGATGTCGGCCGAGCAGCCATCCCACATGCCGGGCGCGTAGGTGTACGTGCCGCGGGACTGGTTGTATTCGTCCCAGTAAAAGGCGTCGGCCCCCAGCTCATCGAGGCGAATATCGATACCTTTGCCGATGGCTCGGCCGAAATCGTTTTCCAAGGTGGGCACATACAATTTGTAATGGTCCAGGCTGTATGTCATGTGGTTGCCGCTGGCGTCCAGACGCCGGCAGTCCTGGTACCGCTCGCTGTTTTCGTCCATCACGTCAATGAAGCAGTGATAATAGAGACCGAACTTGACGCGGCCGTCGGGGAACAGCTTCTTGATCCGGTCGCGGGCGTCCGTGTAGTAGGCCCGGTTCTTGGACTCTTTGAGCAACTCTTGCCAGGCAAGGCCCTGCGGCACGCGGCCCTTCCACTTGGTGCAATACAGGCCTTTGCTGATCACGTTCGCACTCTTACGCTCGATGAAGTTTCGGAGCATCGTGTCCGACCACTCGTAGGTCGACTCCGCATGTGCGAGGAACGCGGATAGCACGTGCATGGTAAAATTGACGTTCGTCATACGCCGCACGGCGTTGATGAAGGCCCATAGGTCGGGCCTGGCCACGGGCACGACGGCCCACTCGGCCGTGTACTCGCTGCCCGCCTTGAGCACGAAGTGGCGATCGCCGATGGTAATGGCGCCGTCGGACGCGCTCTGATCGCCGTGAACGCGGAAGATGTCGTTCAGCGGCAGCATGCCGAGGCCGCTTCTCGCGGTGGTGACAAAGGCGGTGGGATTTGCCGGTTCGGACTTGCAGCCTTGGCCGGTTGGCAAACGAACGCAGGAAAGGTACACGTCCGCCGTCCGCTCGGGACCGGCCGAGCCGGTATGCGCTTGGATGATGGGTACGTGCTCGGTCGTGAGGTTTTTGAAGGTGTCTCGCACTTCGATCCATTCGCCGCGCTCGATGACCGTGCGAGTGTGAGTGTAAAAGGGACAGGAACCCTGATGCGTGTTCCCATCGGGCGCGGTGAAGGTGCTGGTGATCGTAAAGGGTTCGCCGTTGACCTTCAGACCGATCGTGCCTTGACGCTCCTCCAAGTCGCTCCAGTTCTTGGAGAAATCCTTGCGCGGTTCATAGACCGGCAGAGGACCGGTTGGGGCCGGCTTGAGTGCGATGGCTGTTGCTCCCTTGACCTTCAGACGCAACTCGACGTCTTCAAGCACCACGCCATAGTCGCCCTCGAGCTGTTTCGACGCCGTGTTATGGAAGGTGACAGTGTTCTCGCCCTGCTCGAGCAGGTCCGCCAGATTGAACTCAAACTCGCACCCCTTGACGTTGGCGATCAGACGGTAGTAGGGATGCTTGTCGAAGGCAGCGGCGCTGGGGGCGTAGGGCACGGTGATGCCGCCATCTGGGGCGATGAAGGTGGCCTCCTTGCCGCTCATGTAGAGGGACTTCTGCGGTCGGTTGGCGATGCGATCCCCCGTCACGCGTTCGCCGTTCACGGCAACCCACAGCGTGCGGGCCGCAAAACCGGCCACCTTCTTTCGATGGAACCGAGCCTTGAAGAAGATGAAGGGATCCTTGCCGTCAGGAACCGCGGGCGCGTCGAAGGTGAATGCAAGTGATTTCTGCTGCGGCACCTTGGCGCTCTGTTGGATAGGAGTGGTTCGCACGGGCGGAAGAGCTTTGCCGTTTCCGTCGCCGAAGACCACCGGCAGCAAACGCGCTCGTGTACGGGTCCATATCTGCGTGCCCACCGTCATCCATGTTTCCTGTCGAGGCTCGGGTGTATCACAGTCCGACAGGGCAAACTCGAAGTTCGCGTCTTTGTTCATCGTCGCTGCGGAGGCTTTCAGGCGGCTCCAGGGAACGAACGCCTCGATCAGATATCCGTCGTCTGTCCTCCGGGCCGCGACATTGCCGCCTTTCTCCGGCGCGTCATTGGGCGTCCACACAACAATCTCAGCGGGAAGCGGGGCACCGCCGACCTTGACGTCGAAGCTGCCCGGGCTGATGCCGACGTGGAATTGTCCTCTGCCCAGAGCGCTGCGTTCCGCCTGGACGCCCGGAGTCAGATCCATCAGTAGGTTAACGTGATCGCCCTTCCACGCGTCCTTGCCGCTGGCCGTCTGCGAGACGATATCGTCGGTCACCTCGGCAGCAATACAAATACCGGTGCTATGCCAAGTCAAGCGTATCCTGCCGCTCAAGTCGTCACCGCCGTTCCACGCGCCGGTGCCGAAAGTGACATGCGCGTTGTCCTTCAAGTCGAAGGCATTGGGCACGTTCTCCCAGTCGGCCAGATCGCCATCCACAACGATAGGCGGATCGACGTCGTAGGGAATGACATAGTAGTCCGCTGCCCGCCCAACGTCATCGAACGCTAGGCGCAACAGGACCGTCAGGAATGCGGTCGTTCTGAGTGCATTGTTCATTGTGTCTTTCGCGACTCTTGGGACCTTGCCTTTCTTAGTGGCGTCAGTTTTGCCTTTTGCGCACACTACTGCCTACGAACTGACAAGCAAGTCCCAGAGTTCATTGACATGGCCAGCCTTGAGGCTACCATCATACCCGCTTCGCCCACGGGCGCGGCCTCGTTGTTTTGCACAAGTCGCAAAGTGAGTTAGGCAAGCATGTTGTGGCCCGGTCTCCCGACCGGGCCACGCCTTCGACCGGAAGCCTCACTTCTTTGGCCCACTTTCTGGCGACTGCTGAGGTTGGAGACCTGCGGTCACGCCGAGTGGCAGGGTCGGGAGACCCTGCCACAACCGAGGCCGCTTCGCCGACGGGCGCGCCCGGACGGCACTGGATAGACACCGCCCGCCCAGTCCGCCCGCGACCTGCGTCAAGAATTTGCGGCGACCGACGCCAGCCGGTCGTCCAGCTTGAAACTACTCCGCGACAGTAACCTTGATAGCCGGCGTGTTTGTCTCGCCCTGCCAGACGTTTTCGAAGCCGAGGTTCTTCCCGTCTCGCTCATTCTTGTAACGCAGCGTCAACGTGTAATCGCCGGGCTTCGTAGCCATTCCGAGCTGGAAACCGTAGCCTATCATCTTCACCCGACCTGGTGCTACCTCGACGAAATTGTGTTTCTTGATCGGTGGTTTCTGTGGTGCAGTGACCGTTGTTTGGACTTCGATCGGCTTTCCGTCCGGGTCGGTCAATTCGATCACAAACTGGTCGTCGTAAGGATAGCTCACCAGTTGGACTGACTTGTCGGTGGAGTTCCAGAACATCGTATAAGCTGACATTTGGGCAAGGGCTTTGACGGGTTTGCCGTTGACCATAGTCTGTGACTTACGCATGTCGCGTTGCTCGATAAAGACTCCCATGTACAGACCGTCTTTGGGCTCGCTCCATTGAGTCTTCTTCAGCGTCTCCATTTTCTTTTTCATTTCGTCGAGCTTGTCGATCGGCTGGCGATCGGTTGGGTAGGTTGCCCAATAGACCGGCAGTTTTTCATCGGCCTGCATGACCCAGATGGATGATTCGCCGACCTTCGGGGCCGGCAGATCCGTCGACATTCGCAAACCGCCAGGAGTTCGCTTTGGCCACGCCAGCCGGATGTCGCCGTTCACTTTCGCTTTGCCTCTCAGGAACACGTTGGGTTTGATAATGCCGGTTTCGTAAACGGTTCCGTTCTTCTCAACATCCTCACCCAGCTTCTCAATCGTTCCAGCGACGATTAGATCGGCTTCAGCCATGCGGATTTCTTGTGGGACATAGGCCCAGCTTGCTTGAACCGTTCTTGACGACATCGTTACCACCAATAACGCCAACAACGCGCATCCCAATGAAGTAGTGATGTTGACTGCAAATCGTTCTGTCCGATGTTGACGCATGTCATTCTCCTTTGTTTGACTGATCGCCTTGCCGATAAATCTAGTGTACCGAAATCAATTCTTGCTCGCTACTATTTTCTGTATGCAATAGCCGGACGAGATCGTTGGCGGGTTCAGGGTTTGAGTTCCACGTTGGAAATCCCTTTCGTTCCCGGATGCAGAATGTTGTTGGAGAAGTGCAGTCCCTTGGCATCGCTCGGCACAATAACGGCGACTTGTATCGCGGCGGCGCAACCCTCGCTTTGCCGTCGCTGCCTGATCGCAAGCTAGTCTTTCTTGGCGTTGGCCCAACGCTCGATTGCCTGCCTATGCGCGCTGACCCTGTGATAGCGGTCGGCCTCGCCCAGGTGCCATTTACCAAAAACAGCCGTCCGATACCCCAGTGCCTGGAGGTGGTCTCCCATGGTGGGAATCTCAAGCGGAACACCCATTTCTTCGCCGGTGAAGCGACTGCTTGGACTCATAATGCCGGGCACATTATTTTCTTCGAAACCGAAACGCTGCTGGTATTTCCCTGCCAACATTCCGGCACGCGACGGGCCACACACGGACGCATTCACATAGAACTGAGAAAGGCGAACACCGGACTCGGCCAATCGATCGAGATGCGGTGTTTTGAATTTTCGGCTGCCTTGAAAACCGAAATTTGCATAGCCGGCATCATTCGCAAACAGCAGCACAATGTTCGGCTTCGGCCGACTCGGTCTGTGTCGAGATCGCGCAAAGAATCGTCATGGTGATGCGAAGGTCTAGCGGCTTTGTCGCTGTCAATCCCACGTCTCTTCAGAAAGTGCAGGACAGATGAAGACAACACATTTCGTGCTAACCTCTTGCATTCTGTTTGCCACCACTGCGCCGGATGCCATGGCACAAACAAATAACAAGAGTGATTTGGCCAGCGGCTTGCCTGGACAATAAGCTCCCCGGTAATCCACGTTGCGTCGGCCGCTCAGCCGGCGAGGGACACCGGCCCTTCCGCGCGACTTGGGACCATCTCCATCTTGCCGGCGATCTTGTATGTGTCCGCCGCAATCGCGGCTTCCTCGTCGGTAGGAATCACCAGCGTTTTGACTCGGCTGTCGGGCGTGGTAATGGGACCCTCGCGGCGGCCCACTGCACGGCCATTCAGGTCGGTATCCAAGGCGATACCAAGGTACTCCAGATCACGACAGGCACCGGCTCGGACGTCGGCCGCGTTTTCGCCGATCCCGCCTGTGAAGACGACGGCATCGACCCGGCCCAGCACGGCACTGTACATGCCGATGTATTTCCGGATACGGTAGCAGAACACATCCATGGCCAGTTGGGCTCGGCGGTTGCCGTCCGCCGCCATTTCCGTCAGGGTGCGCATGTCGTTCGACTCGCCGCTGAGTCCGAGCAGCCCCGACTGCTTGTTGCACAGTTTGTTCAACGCGGCCATGTCGTAGCCGCGGTCGGCCAAGTGGAACAGGATGGCGGGGTCGAAATCACCGCTGCGCGTGCCCATTACCAGGCCTTCCAAAGGCGTCAGGCCCATCGAGGTATCGACCGAACGGCCGTTACGCACTGCGGTGATGGAACAGCCATTGCCCAAGTGTGCGGTGATGCAGTTGATTTCGTGTTTGTCCATTCCCAGGAGTTTCGCGGCGCGTCGAGCGACGTACCGATGGCTGGTACCGTGGAACCCGTAACGGCGAATCCCGAACCGCTCGTACAAATCGTAGGGCAGGGCGTACGTGTAGGCCACTTCCGGGATCGTCGCATGAAACGAAGTGTCGAAACACGCGATCTGCGGGGTGTCGGGCAGCTTGCCTTTGGCAGCCCGAATACCTGTGAGATTCGGCGGATTGTGCAATGGCGCCAGATTGGCGAATCGTTCGATCGACGCAATCACCCGGTCAGTGATCGTCACCGAACCGGTGAACTCCTCGCCGCCATGCACCACGCGATGCCCGACCGCCCCGATTTCCGTCACGTCGTCAAGCGGCGATTCCGCGCCGACCAATGTGTCCAAGATCAGAGCCATACCCTGCTGATGATCTGCGATTTCGCATTGCAGACACGTCGTATCGTCCCGGTACTGGTGTCGAAGCGCCGCGCCGCTTTCTCCGATGCGCTCAACAAACCCTTTGCAGATCACCGCCTTCTCAGGCATCTGATACAACTGGTACTTGATCGACGAGCTTCCGCAGTTGATCACCAGTACCTTCATAGGCTTGCTTGGGCTGGACATGTTCGGCTCCGGGAGAGACTTGAGCTAGGCAAATGGCCGCAGTGGCAACAATGTCACTCGCGCTGGCCCCACGCGACAGGTCGCTGATGGGCTTGGAAAAGCCCTGCAAGAACGGACCGATGGCCTTCGCACCGGCCATGTACTGCGTGAGTTTGTATGCGATGTTGCCGGAATTCAGGTCCGGGAAGATCAATACGTTGGCTTGGCCGGCGACGGAGCTGGGCTCCTTTACTTTCTTGGCAGCGACGGCCGGGACAATGGCTGCGTCACCCTGAAACTCGCCGTCGATTTTCAACTGGCCATCCCTCTCGCGCACGATGGCCAACGCTTGGGTCACGCGGGCCACGTGCGGGTGCGATGCGCTGCCCTTGGTGGAAAACGACAGCATGGCCACGCGGGGTTCGTCGTCCAGCAGTTTGCGGGCGCTCTTTTCGGAGGCCATGGCGATATCCGCCAGTTCCTCGGCCGTCGGGGCGATGTTCACGGCGCAGTCGGCGTAGATGAACCGTTTGTTCTTCTCGCCCAGGAACTCCGGGATGATCATCAAGAAAAAGCTGGACGGTATGTTGATGCCTTGGGCCAGACCCACCGTCAACATGCCGGCTTGGATCACGAAGGATGTCGGAGTGGTCACGCCGGCTACCATCGTGTGGGCGTCGCCCTGGGCGACCATCATCCCGGCATAGCACTGCGGACGCTTGACCACCCGCCGGGCGACGTTGAATTCCAGATTCCGCCTCTGGGCGTAGGCTTCGGCGTAGGCATCCAGTTCGGTGCCGTCGGCGGGATCAATCACATGGATGCCGGCCAGAGATGCTCCGGCTGCAGCAGCCGCGGCCTTAATCCGGTCCCGCGTGCCCAGAACGGTCGGCTCGGCGATGCCTTCGTCTTTCAACCGACGAGCCGCGGCGATAATTCGTTCGTCCTTGCCCTCCGGCAAGACGATCGACAAGGACCTTCCTTTGACCTCTTCGATGAATCGTTGGATCACGCTAGTCCGTCCCGCCTGCAAATGTGCAGATCAATCCCACAGATTCTCTCTTAGTCAGTCTTTTTTGCTATATCGACAACCACCAAATTGGCGGTTTTCTTCTCTCCTGGTAGCTGGATTTGGCAATGGCTTTCTCTGGTGAAAGCTCTCGTCGCGTGATTCTCCAGGATTTCCTTTTTGTTGGAACACCAATCCGTTATAATAGAATGGCGATGTCCAGTTTGCAAGAATTCCTTTCCAATTTATGGGATATTGACAAAAAGAGTGTGCGACGAAAAGAGCAATTCCGACGAGCAGCCCGATCCCGACGCCATTGTCGAGGGAATCACGGGCAAGATGTGCCGTCGAGTTCGGGAACTGCGGACCGAGCGCGGCTGGTCGCTGGAGGAACTCTCGACGGTGTGCGGCGTAAGCCGGTCGATGCTCAGTCAGATCGAGCGTCGTCAGACGAATCCAACGCTTGCGGTGATACTGCGAATTGCCCACGCCTTTGAAATGTCGTTGGACGAGTTGGTCGATGCCCCGAAGCCGGTTTCCGCAATCGAGGTGATTCGCGCGAAGGATCCGGCGTTCCGTTTCCGGTCCGACACGGATTGTCAGATCCGTACGCTCTCGCCGCTGCACCTCGAAAAAGACGTTGAATTCTACGAATTGCGGCTGGGTCCTGGGGGCGAGTTGCGCAGCGCGGCGCATTTCGACGGAACTCGCGAGTACGTCACGGTGCAGCGAGGAAAAGTGCGCATCGAGTCCGAGGACGAGACGACGGAACTGGGGCGCGGCGATTCGGCCAGCTATCGTGCTGACGTGTCCCATGCCATCGTGAACGCCGGCCGCGGCGAAGCAGTGGTCTTCCTGGTGGACATTTATCAGTAGCGAATCTCGCACCGCTGTAGGAGTTCGAGGAATCTCTCTTTCCACGGTGTGCCTTCCAGCCCCGGTGGGATGGCCTGGAGATATCGAATGCGTTCGGCTGCTTGTTGCTTTTCGCCCAGCTTCCAGAGGGCAAGGGCCACGGAGTACTTGGCTTTGAACCAGCCATCGGTCCGCGGTCGGGTGCGGCTGGCCACGCGACGCCATTGGTCCAGTGCGGCTCGCCACGAGGCTTTGTCATCGCCCTCCAGCAGAAGCTCGGCGTAGGTTTCCTGGATACTGCCGCTGTTGGGGTGTTCCTTGGCCAGCTCGGCATATGCGGCTACGGCCTCCTGGCGGCGTCCGGCAAGTCTTAGCGATTCGGCGCGAACGCGTTTGAGCATCTGCTGCTTGGCGGGTGCGACCTGCGACCGCTCGCCCCAGAGTCGGTCCGCTACCGTTAATTGCAGCTTTGCCAACTCCTGCTTCACCTGCGGGTCGGCCGTTTCGGCGATGGCGGCCAATCCGTCCAGCATTTCCAACAGCCGTTCCGGCGAACTGCTGCCGGTTTTCATCAGGACCTGCTCCGCTTCCTTGCGGCGACCCGGTTGGCCGGCCAAGGCGATCACCAGTAGCGACTGGGCCACCGCCGTCCACGCGGGATCCGGCACGGGCGAGCCTCCCATTGCTGCCTCGAGGGCCGATTCGGCCTTCGCGTATCCGTCCGTCGTGAACTGCAGATAGATTCGCGCCGCCTGTTCGGCACAGAATCGGTCCAGCTCACTCCATTCCGCATTGGGCTCGCCCCGCAAATCCGCGATTTGCTTTTCGAAATAGCCGACTGCCGTATGGGCAAGCTCTCCATGTGGCTCGCCTTTGGCTTTCAGAGATTCCAACCGGGCGACCCAACATCGGGTTGCCCCACGCACGGCATCCTCCAGATGGCCATGTTCCGGCGAAATGGCCTGATAGGCCTCGATCGCGGTCTCCCAGTCCTTTTCGCCCTCCTTCAAGCGTCCCAACCACAGCCGCGCCACGTCGGACGTTTTTCCTTGGGGCCACAGCCGGACATGTTCGTTCAGTATGTCCACGTATTCGGTCAGGCCCTGCGGGTCGCCCTTGGCCCATTGCGCAGCGTTCCAGGCGGCCAACAGGTGGGCGTCAGACGCTCTGGCGTGCGATTGCATGGTGCGTCCCAAATCGCGCAGTTTTTGGGTCGCCTGTTCATGACGCTTTCGAGTGTGTTCGACCAGCGCGGCCTTGTAGAAGAGGGCAAACGCCTGTTCCGCGTCCTCGGAGTCACGGGCCGCCTGCGCCGCCCGCTCGTACGCCGAAACGGCATCGTCGAACTGGCCTTTGCGATACAGATTGTCCGCCGTGCGCATCAGGATTTCCATGTCGCCGTGACCTCGCGCCGCGCCTGCGGAATTTACCAGCAGCAGATCGCTTCGCCGGCCCCAGTACGGCCCGTGCGTCTGTTCGATCATCTTGACGATGTCCACGGCCTTCTTTCGCCAATCGTCCGCCTGTGCCTGATCCTCGTCGGCGGTCGCCGCCTTCCACAAGGCGATGAAGGTTTCCAGGTGCGCGAAATCCAGTTCCGCGGAGATTTTCCCGCCCAGTCGACGGCCCTGGGCCAATACTGCGAGGGCCTCCTGGGGGCGCCCGCCGTCCAGGCGGAGTCGCGCCGCTTCTGCGCGGGCGTGCAGGCGAACCGGCGGCGCCGGTTGGCCGCGTTCGATCGTGTCCAGCACCTGCCGTGCGGCGTCGAAACTGCCCAACAGCCGATAGCATAACGCCAGATCTATACGAATCCGGTAGACGAGCGGATCGTCGGCGGTCGTCTGCGACAGGGGTTTTCGCAACTGGTCGGTGGCCTGTGTCAACGCGGCGATACGGTCGTCGCTGCCCTTGGGATAGCAAAGAGCACGATTGCGGTACGCGCGAGCCAGTTGGTACTGCACGTTGTGCTGGAGCGAAATGAGTTCCTCGGCCGTCAATTCACCGGCGTTCAGCGTCCGGCGGTGTCGCAGCGGAATCTCGCGAACCAGTTCCTTGTCCAATTCCTCCAACAATTGGGCCGCTTCCCGAATCGCGGATTTGGCGGCATCCAGCGCCGCCGCCGGATCCAACAATACCTCGGCTTCTTGCCGGTTCAGTTCGCCCCGGGCCAGGACGGTCAACGCATCCTGGACGCGGATCAGGAGAAGTCTGGGGTTGTCCTTGTGAACCTGTTGGAATTCCGCCGCGGTTTCGCGAGCCCGCGCCCAGAACGGGTCGCGATCTGCAGGCGGCGAGTTGACGGCTTGCCCTGCGTAACAACGAATCAGTTCGCCGGCCAAGAGAGCACGGTCCACACCACTCAACTCGTCATCCGCCAACCGCTCTTGGCAGTAGGACTCGGCCAGATGAAACAATCGGCGTGCCCGCAGTCCCGTCAGGAATCGCTCGTCCTCGGAAGCCGATTCTGCTGGTCGCCCGACAAGAAAGGCGACGAAGAAGAAAAATGCTAGAAACCAACAGACTTTCCGGATAGGATCGAGCACGGGCAGGCCCTTACCTGTTCCACATCGACGACAAATTGCCGATAACGCCAAAAGGGCGGTTTCTTCGTTGGAGTTCAAGCTTTAGCGTGAACTCCAACGTGCCCTACCTTAGAGATTCTACTGCCTTGGACCCGTGCACGTCGAGTCACTATTCCCGTGAACACACTCCGGCGAAAGCTCGTTCGCGATCTGTACCACTCGAAGTGGCTTTTGTTGGCGATCACCAGCATTATCGCCATCGGAGTCACATGTTTCGTGTCGATGCAGTCCGCCTTCCACAATCTGGACCGGGCCAAAGCGCGATATTATCGTCAGTGCCGCATGGCGGATTTCTGGATCGACTTGAAAAAGGCCCCCGTGTCCGAGTTGGCTTTGCTGGCCGATCTGCCGGGCGTGACCGAGGTCCATCCGCGGATTCAGTTCTATGCGACCGTCGACTTGCCCGAGGTGGTCAAACCGATCAACGCCCTGGTCATCTCGCTTCCGGATCGGCCGGCAAGGCCCGTCAACGGAATCGTGCCGCGGCGGGGCACCTATTTCACCGAGCGGCGTCCCAACGAGGTGATCGTCAACGACGCTTTCGCTCGTGCCCACGGCCTCGCGCCGGGCGACTGGATCCATCTGCTTGTGAACAAACGCCGAGAGGAGTTTCTGGTCGTTGGAACTGGGATCAGCAGCGAATTCACTTACCTGCTAGGACCGGGCGAATTGGTGCCCGATCCGAGCAGCTTTGGCGTGTTTTACGTCAAACACACGTACGCCGAGGAATTGTTCGATTTCGAAGGGGCCGCAAATCAGGCCGTCGGGTTGCTTGCTCCGGATGCACGCCGCGAAAACAGTGAGACGTTGCGGCGTGCTGAATTGGTGTTGGAGCCGTTTGGCGTGTTTCAAGTCACCCCTCTGCGCGACCAGCCGTCTAATCTCTTTCTATCGAGCGAAATTGGCGGATTGGGGGCGTTCGCGACCGTCGTTCCGGCGATTTTCCTGGCCGTGGCGGCGCTTGTGCTGAACGTTCTGATCAACCGCCTAGCACGGCAACAGCGGACTGTCGTCGGCACGCTCAAGGCGATTGGCTATGGCGACTGGGCCATATTCGGGCACTTCCTCAGTTTCGGCCTCATGGTTGGCGTCGTGGGTGGACTGGCGGGCAGCGTGTTGGGGTATCTGTCGGCGACTTTGATGACGTGGATCTATCGGCTCTTCTTCGAGTTTCCAGATTTGCGCAGCGGTTTCTACTTGTATACGCATGCGGTGGGCATCTCGATCAGCCTGGTGTGCTCGGTGTTGGGCTGTTTGTACGGCGCCCGATCCATGTTGCGGCTACAGGCGGCCGAGGCCATGCGTCCGGAACCGCCACGCAGCGGCCAGGCTATCGTGCTGGAACGGTGGTTGGGCGGATTGTGGAGGCGGCTGGGCAGCGGTTGGAGAATGGCAATCCGGAGCATCTTCCGGGCCCGTGTGCGCACGGCAGCAGGCGTTTTCGCGGCCGCCATGGGTGCGGGCCTGCTGGTTTCCGGTTTCATGATGCTCGAATCGTCGTTTTACCTGCTGGATTTCGAATTTCAGTGCGTTACGCGAAGCGATGTCGACTTGACCTTCGAGAGCGAACGGGGCCGGGATGCCCTGACCGAAGTCCGCCGTCTTCCCGGCGTCGACCACGCTGAACCGACATTGAATGTGGCCTGCACGTTCGTCCACGGGCCGTACCGGCGCAAAGGTGGCGTCGTCGGACTTCTGCCCGACGCGCGACTGACGATACCGCGCGATGTCGATGCCCAACCGATTACGTTGCCCGAATCCGGCATCGTAATTAGCCGACGGCTGGCGTCGATTCTACATGTCGACTCGGGAGACGAGGTGACGATGATTCCCGTCAAGGGCGAGCGGCGACCGGTTGACGTTACGATTGCGCGGGTGGCTAACAGCTATATGGGATTGTCGGCTTACGCCGAGTTGAACCATCTGAGCCGTTTGGTCGGCGAAGAGTTCGCAATGAACGCTGCTCAACTGACGACCAATGGCCGGCCGGAGGACTTGACCCGGATGTACCATCGGCTGAAACAGACACCGGCCGTGCGTTCGGTGGTGCTGCGCCGCGATTCGATCGACAACCTGCGTGAAACGCTCTTGATCAACCAATGGGTACTGATCGGAATGCTGGTCTTTTTCTCCGGGGCCGTTTTCTTCGGCAGCGTTGTGAACGCGTCGATGGTCAGCCTGGCCGAACGGCAACGCGAAGTGGCGACTTTTCTGGCGATGGGGTATGACCCCTGGCGCGTGGGCGGAGTTTTCCTGCGTGAAAGCATGTTGACCAACATGACGGGGACACTGTTGGGGTTTCCAGTGGGGTATTTCCTGATGGTCCTGACGGCCATGGCCTACGAAAGCGATTTGCTGCGATTGCCGGTCGTTAGCGCCCCTTGGATCTGGCTATCCACGGTGGGTCTATCCGTGTTGTTCGCTTTGATTGCTCATTGCGCCGTCCAGTGGAAAATCCAGCGCATGGATTACGTCGAGGCGCTGAAAGTAAAGGAATAAGTAACGTTTCTTTGTTATTGGATGTGGGCTTGGAACCGAACCGATACTTGAATGGAGGGATGGGCGTCTGGCCGCCGAAGCCCCTTGCCAGCCAAGGTCTTATGACGTTGCGGGGTGAGTCCGGTAAGGTCCACGCTAACCCGAAGCCTAATAGAGGTAATACGTTACGCTCCTCGCGTACGCTTCGGGTTAGTATCGAGACGGATCGTGAGCGGTTTACGCGACCTCGTATCACCGTCCCCCTATTTTGGCTTTCCGAGGCAATAGTTCTTCCGATTCAATACGAATAACCCGGAGGCACAGCCGAACGGATGCGGGCCGTTACGGTTTGGGGAATCGTTAAAGCTTGACACCCCCGTTTCCCCAACATATTATCGCATGGTGAGGCGTTCGAACTCCTTTGACAGTCGGCAATTAGCGTCATGAATAACCCGCTCGTCCTCCAAGTGATCGGCGGTCTGCTGGTCATCTTTTTCATCTTCCTCATAGTGATGTGCTGGAAGACATGGCGTTTCATGCACATTTTCTTCTCGTTTCTGGTGTTTGTTGGCGCCGTCGCGTTTCTTTGGCTCGCCTCGATGACGCTGAAGACGCACAACAATTGGAGAACGCCTTACGAAGCGTACACGAAGGAAATCGCGAAGGCCGAAGCGGAGAAGCAGGGTTATCTGCACGGCGACTTGACCGACGTTGAACAATCGGAAGATTCGCTCCGCAGTTTGCGCGCAGAACTGGACCGCGAACTTGTAGACCGTGGACGTGTTTGGCGCGAGTGTACACCAATGCAGGCGGTCGATGCCGATACGTTTCAAGTTCGTACCGTACCCGCGAGCCTGCCGCAAGGCACCAATCCGACGCCAAACGGGATTCTCGCCCAAACCGTCTTGTACGCCTTTGCCGAGGTGGACAGCCCCGACGGATGGAAGGTTCCGGCGACCTACCTTGGTGAGTTCTCGGTCGATGCCGCCGCACCGGACGGAGTAACGATATCCGCCATGCTTCCGCTGCATCCGGATCAGGTGCAGAAAATCCAGCAAGGCGGGGCGACCTGGGCCTTGTACGAGATCATGCCTCTGGACGGCCACGAGATCTTCGCCGAGATGGATGACACCGAGAAGCGGATGCTCGGAATGGACTTGGTAGATATCAGGACCTACGTCCCCAATCAGTTCAACTGGGCTCCGGACAAGTACGACGGACTGCTGGAGCAGTACCATCGCTTTAATCGCGAGGCCACGGAAGACGATCCGCTGGAGAGTACGTGGGTGCTTGTGAAATTCGTAAAGGCTCATTCTATCCAAGTGGACAGCGGTGACCCACAGTCGCTGCTTGCACCCGATGGACGGTACTTTGATACAAGCGGCCGAGCGGTCGAGGGTCGTGTGCAGCGCGGCGAGGAAGGTACCGTGGAATTCGAAGTCGGCGATACGGGTGTATTCGACATGGATACGGCCGACACCCTGATTGCGGACGGAGTGTGCGAGAAGGTGAAACCGGTCTTCCGGCGTGACCTTCACGACTACGCGCGGTTCTTCCGCGAGGCGCGCGACCGGCATATCGAACTGGACGACTCCATCGCTCGCGCGCAACGGGAACTCGCCACGTACCTTGACCTCAAAGCCAAAGTGGATACGGATATCCTCGCTTACAACGACGAGAAAGTTAAACTGGAGAAGGATCTGCTCGGTTTCCAGCGGGAACGTGAGGAAGCGACGGCTTACGCCCACGCGCTGCAAATGGAGTGGCAGAAGGCGCTCAAGCAGTTGAGCGATCTGTACCAGGCCAACAATCAACTGGCCGACGAGTTGACCCAGCTACAACGCCAACTGGCCATTGAAATCAACCGTCGTACCGCGGAGGCGACGGCACAAGCGTCGCCCACGGCGACATCGTCACAGTGATCCCCGCTTCCGATATTCGCACCCCGCCATCGCCCGCCCGCTGTGCCAACGACCACTCGCCTTTTTCCGGCATTCCACGTAATATGCCCGTAGATTTGCTGTAACCGACTCCGGGAATGCGGATTCTTCGAGGCCTGTCATGGGTGTATACGACCGCGACTACTACCGCGAGGAGCAGCAACCGCCCGGAATTCAATTCAGCGGGCGGATGATGGTCACCAATCTGGTGATCGTTACCGCGGCCGTGTTCCTGGTCAACATGTTCACCAGGGATAACTGGCTGATGAACACTTTGGCCGCCGAACCGTCGGTGGTCGTCAAACCGTGGTTATTGTGGAAACTGGTGACTTACGGTTTTGCTCACGATCCCGAGCAGATTCGGCACATCTTCTGGAATATGCTCGGCTTGTGGATCTTCGGTCGCGATGTCGAGATGGTCTACGGCCGCAAGGAATTCCTCAGGATCTACCTCTTCACGCTGGTCCTGGGATCGTTGCTCTGGTGCCTGAGAGAGTATTTCGCGGCCGACCCCCAGCCAGGACTTTGGGGCGCGTCCGGCGCGGTGACTGCGATCGTGTTGCTGTTCGTATTCCACTACCCCAAACGGACGATACTGTTGTTTTTTGTGCTGCCGGCGCCGGCGTGGGTGTTGGGCGTGATCATCATCGGCGGGAACATGTACCACACCCTTTTCATGCCCAACACGGAAAACGTAGCATTCGACGTTCATCTGGTTGGGGCCGCGTTTGCCATTTGCTACTACCGCTTCGGTTGGAACATCGGCCGCATGTTGCCGGGTTCCGGCGGCACGCGTTTCTCGCTGTCCCGGCTCAAGCCGCGCCCGAAATTGAAAATCCACGATCCGGACGAGCGGTGCGAAAAGCAAGACGAGGAGGCTGATCGTCTCCTGGAGAAAGTCGGCCGCGAAGGCATGGATAGCCTGACTTCCAAAGAGCGGCGCGCCCTGGAGGACTACAGCCGCCGCATGCGTCAGAAACACCAGTAACCCGCTCCGGACGTTTGCTTTCGTTCCCACGCCTCGCTAACGTGGGGCACGTTTCCAACGTGCCTGCGACCCAAAGAGGCACGTTAGAAACGTGCCCCACGGAATGCGCGTGCCCAAGAACCTCAGACATCACACCTCGGTCTCGTGCCTGCGAGGAGAACACTATGAGCGCCTCACTCGTGATTCGTGTCGGACTGTACGTTGCAGTTGCGCTGTGCGCCGTCCAGCAGATCGCAGTTGCCGACGATTTCAGCGCAGATTGGCCCAAGACCGCAGATCGCGTCTGGGTCGGTCCGGAGTTCTGGGCCAATCGACTGCACGATTGGCAGATTCGCGCGGGGCGGTTGGAATGTCTGGCCGATTCGGCTCGCCTGCCCATGAGGACTCTGCATCTGCTCACACACCGGTTGAGCGCGCGCGACGGTGAATTCGAAATCAGCGTGCGGACCGGAGTAATCGCAGACGACCTACCCACGATCAACGCTCGTTCGGCCGCCGGGTTTCTGATCGGCGCGGGCGGCGTGCGGATGGACTATCGCGCCGCGGCGCTCGTCCATGCCTTTCATGGTCCCGGCACAGGGATCTTTGCCGGCGTTAGTGGCACCGGCGAGGCGTTCATTCGCGATCTGGACAAGGTCGCTCCTTCCGGTCAAACACTGCGCCCGATCGCCGTTCCCCGAGACGTCCTCGTTACTCTGAAGGGCGCGCCTACGGATGAAGGCCAGTTTCGCCTGGAAGTCACGTCGCTGGACCCGGAAACGGACGAGGTCATCAGTCAGGTTTCCAGCATCGTCGCGCCGTTGCGAGCCGTTGGCAATATCGCGTTGGTCTCTCATCCCGGCGGCATGCACGGTACGCGCTACTGGTTTCAGGATTGGACGGTGAAGGGCGCGGGAATCGACGTAAACGAAAAACGAACGTTCGGGCCCATCGCTTGCACTCAATACACGCTCAGCAGCAACGTCCTGAAATTGACGGCCCAGATGTTGCCGGTCGGAGACGATGACCCCGTTGCGGCTCGCCTGGAGATGAAACACGAGGACGAGTGGCAGACTATCGCCGAAACCGCCATCATCAAGCCGGGATTCACCGCTCCGTTTCGTGTCGAAGACTGGGAGTCGTCCCGTGACACGCCGTATCGCGTCGCTTACGATTTGAAGGACCGCGACGGTGTCGTGCAAACGCACACTTGGGAAGGCGTCATTCGGCAGGATCCCGTGGACAGTGAGACGATTGTTGTCGCGGGCTTCACCGGCAACCACAACAACTCGCACACCATCAACCGCCGCCCATTCGACTGGACAGGCGGCGTGTGGTTCCCGCACGCCGATTTGACGGAGCGAGTTGCCAAACATCGCCCGGATGTTTTGTTCTTCTCCGGCGACCAGGTCTACGAGGGCGCAAGCCCCACGTTCCCGGATACTGCCAACATCAAGCTGGACTATATGTACAAATGGTACCTGTGGTGTTGGGCATATCGCGAGCTGACCAAAGACATCCCTTGCGTCACTATCCCGGACGATCACGACGTGTATCAAGGCAACATTTGGGGCGAAGGGGGACGGAAGACGGAGCGTGACCACTTTGGCGGTTACGTCCATCCGGCAGATTTCGCGAAAATGGTCGAGCGTACGCAAACCAGCCACCTGCCGGATCCGTACGACCCGACACCGATCGAGCAGGGCATCGGCGTGTACTACACGGGCATGACGTACGGCCGCATCAGTTTTGCGGTTATCGAAGACCGTAAGTTCAAATCCGGCTGCGCCGGTCGACTGCCGCCCACGGGTACTGCAAGGCCGGACCACATCAATAACCCGGAATTCGACGTTCGCAAGGCCGACGTGCGCGGTGTGAAGCTACTCGGCGACCGGCAACTGAAGTTTCTGGATGACTGGGCAGCGGATTGGCGCGGCGCGGACATGAAGATGGCCTTGTCGCAAACCGTGTTTGCGAACATGGCCACGCATCACGGCGCGGGGCTCGAATACCTGCTGGCCGACCTCGACTCGAACGGATGGCCTCAAAGGGGCCGCAGCAAAGCACTTCGTGCGCTTCGCAAAGGGTTCGCTTTTCATCTATGCGGCGATCAACACCTGGCGACCATCATCCAGCACGGCGTCGACCAGCACGGCGACGGGCCTTGGTCGTTCGCCGTGCCGTCGATCGCTAATTTCTATCCTCGCATGTGGTTTCCCAAGGCGGAAGGCAAGAACCGGCCACCCGACTCACCGACCTGGATGGGCGAACATCTGGACGGCCTGAAGAATCCGGTCACCGTCTATGCGGCGACAAACCCCGGTCAAGAGATGGGACACGAGCCAGCCGATCTGCACGACAAAATGCCCGGTTACGGGATCGTGAAATTGAACAAAACGGACCGCACGATCACCATGGAGTGCTGGCCGCGCTTTGCGGATCCGGATAATTCCGATCACAAGCAATACGACGGCTGGCCAAAGACCATCAGGCAGACGGACAACTACGCCCGCTCGGCCGTGGCGTACTTGCCAACGATCAGAGTCGAGGGACTGACCGATCCCGTCTTGCAGGTTATCGACCAGTCCAATGCAGAAATCGTCTACACACTGCGAATCAAGGGCTCGTCGGTCCGGCCCAAAGTATTCAAACACGGATACTACACGGTCCGGGTGGGCGATCCCGATACGGGGCCAATGCGCCGCCTGAGAGACGTGCCGTCGCTGCCAAAAGGGAAATCGGGCACCGTCACCGTCGACTTTCGAGAAGAGTAGGC
>JADHUC010000180.1 GCA_016784735.1 Pirellulaceae bacterium
AATGTGCTGAGTTACCGAGTAGAGATGGCCAAGCAAGGCAAGTTGCCATCAAGATCCGAAACTACTTTGCCGCCCCAATCAACTTCCTGATCGGGAATTCTAATTGTCGCTAAAGGGAAAGACTAATTGTCGCCGACCAAGCCCGGTCCTGCGTTCGACAAAGTGGACCAGCCGCTATTCAGCCCCGACGGTAGCCGTGTCGCCTACCGCGGCGTGAAGGGAGACACATGCGTTGTTGTGGTGGATGGGCAGCCGAGCCCGGAGTACGACCGATCTTACGAAAATATCTTCTTCAGTTCAGACAGCAAACGAGTAGCCTATATTGCGAAGCGGGGCGAGAAGAAGTTGGTGGTGGTCGACGGGGAGCCCAGCCTGGAATATGACGATGTCGGTTCTCCGGTGTTCAGCCAGGATGGGCTGCACGTCGCCTACCGCGCCAGGAAGGGCGACAAGGAGTGGGTGATTCTTGACGGGCAGGCGGTGGCAGAGCATGAAGGAATTGGCGCCAAGAGCCCCATCTTAAGCCAACTCGGCAACTATCTGGCGTACGGCGTAAGAAACGGTAAGAAGGTCCACGTCGTTGTGGGAGAGACGCCTGGGCCTGAATACGACGGAATCGCGCAGGGCAGCTCTTTTTTCGGACCTGACAGGTTTGTTCCCAGCGAGATCACGTTGGTTCCCATGGGGCCGGGTGGGATGCCGGACTTCGGCAGAGCTCGGGCCGATGGGACCACGTACCGAAGCACCACAGACTGCGACCCGACCTTTCGCCCCGACGGCGTCCTCGAGTACCTTGCTCACAGAGATGGCATGCTCTACCGAGTGAAGCACTTGCCCGTGATTCAAGCCGAACGCATGGAGCAGTGCACTAAGCTACCTGCGGCAGGCTCTACCTCCGAGGCCAAGGGTCCCGAAACGAACACCACAAGCCAGACGCCCGAGTCTTCCAAGGGTCAATATGTCCTGGTCGGAGTGAAATGCGTTGTCTATCACTCTGGATACGAGGGTATCATTGTGGCTCCAGGAGTCCTGAAGCCGACGGGCGGCACGGTAGTCTCGTTGGAGTGCAACGGCAAAAAGGTGGATATCTTAGACGAGGCAATTGCCGACGGATTCATTGAGACAAAGGAGTTCGGAAAGATAGGCGTTCGCTTCGGCAGCATGGTTACGACAGTCGGCGCGGGTGACTTCACGTCGGTAGGAGAAGGAACCTCAGTGCCTGAGCAGGCCATAGAAGTATACGTCGAGGAATCCGAACAGAAGAACTTCATGGATCTATTTGCGAAGAATCCGCAGCCGACAGAAGAAACCGAGACCTTCAATGGCAAGGTAAAAGCCGTCACCCTCACCACAGCAGCCGGTCCGGGAAGCCTGTTCGACACGACCATCGACATGTCGAAGAGGGACCCAGCCTCGACAGTCAACATCACCCTCGAAGGCAGGCCGGAGATGGAATTCTTGATTCCGGTGTTGCATGTCGTAGAGCAAAAAGATTTCGCGGATCTCAATGGTCGGCACGAAGCCATGGGTGGCCTGTTGATACTGACCGATCTCCAGAAACGCCTCAACGGCAAACAGATTCTCTTCAAATGCCAGAAAGTGAGACAAGAGGGCAGCAAAAGAACGTATCGGATTGACCATTTTGAAATATCCCAGGATCAAACCGCACCGGGAGCCACAGAATCCGAGGCGCGACAGGCACATCTGGGCAAACTGATGGACATCGTCCGATCGGAGAGGGAACAAGTCCGGAAGAAAGCACTTGCTATCAGAGAGTTGGGGAAGATGTCTTCCGAACTCGGCCCGCACACCGCAGGGGTCATCAGTTTGCTCATACCAATGGTCAAGGAAGATGCGCAAATAGTCGCCATCTGGTCTTCCTTAACCATCGAGGCTCTCGAGAACGACGAAGCGACTGTCAGCGGGAGCTTCTTTAACACCACGATCGCAAACGAAGCTGTTGATGCGCTGCGAGCACTCACAGGACAGAAGTTCATCGACACTAGCGTAATACAGGGCAAAATGTACGACGAAGCGCACGACGAATGGGAGAAATGGTGGAAATCCAACAAGGGTGAATTTCTGAGAACAAGAGACAACTCGAGATAGGCCACGCGTACGAGGGTGGCCGAAATGTGCTCCTGTTGCGCCCGCACCTATCATCGTCCTCTCTTAATACGGACGCTGTAGGAGTGCGTTGGCATTTTTCGCGTCACGGGGCAGCGTTGTGCCTGGTGGAGGAAGATTGATTGAGATTGACCGACGGTTGCGCACTTCGGGAGGTGACCAATGTCCGACGTAAAGACATGCCCTCATTGTGGCACGCGGGTATCACCGACGGCCGACGGAATCTGTCCGGCCTGTCGGGCGACGGGGTTAATGCAGACCGAGGCTTCGGGCCCTGAACAGGGCGCCCTCGGTGCGTCCATCAACGGTCGTGAAAGTCGAACTGGCTCCTCGTTGCCGGGTGTCAGCACCGCCAAGGTTTCCTGGTTCACTCGTCTGTTCCGTGGAGACGAAGGGAATGCCTGGAGCAAAGCATGCCAACGCAATACTCCGAGAGCGTATCGGAAGTTTCTGTCGCGGTTTCTCGACAGCAGCCACACTCCAACGGCGCGAAATGCTCTCGACGAATTGGAATGGACTCACGCGAGGCAGTCACTTTACGAATTGGACGGCCAGGCATTCAATCCCAATGCCTTCGTGCATTTGGAGCCGGACCAGGTTAGGCGAGGATCGCGTGTACCTCTTCGCGAAGAAAAAGGCACCCTAGGAGCTGGGTTCTGTCTGTGTACCGACGATTTTGGCGTGATCTATGCGTGGCGTCAGGGACGTCTCAGTTGGATCATTGTGAACGCGAGCTATCACACTCAGTTCCTTGGCGTAGGTTCAGGAAATCCGGAAAGCGCCCTCATCAGAGCGGGATACCGAGCGTGCATACGCTGTGGCGACGAAACCGTTTTTGGAGCGGATGCATCGCCCAACCATTCTGTGCAAGTAAAGCGGAAGAAAGGGCGCTTCATTGAGCTATGCTATCTCTCGAAAGACGTCGACACGATTGTGGAGGGTTACGAGAGATTCAGTCGAGACCACTACGGTCCTACGGTCGAGTTCGTACCTGCGGGTCTTTTGGATATGCCCGACATTGACGATTCGCCTCGTGTTCAGTCCGAAGCGGCCAACTGTGCGCATATCTCCCCCTATTGCCTCGCGAAGGCATATCACATTCGACTCAAACCGTTGACGCCGGAGCATCGCGTGCTCAAGTTCCGGCTCCGCTGTCTCATATGCGAGACCGAATCAGATCCGCAACCGATAACCGTTCCGTCCGAAGTGGGAACAACGGTGTTAGGCGAATCAAGTTTCATGTGCGGATGCGAGAGCATGTTCCGTGCGAGCGCTCGCGGGCTCGGGATTTCGGATGACGGGCTTAGACTGTTGCTGGTCGCCGAGCTCTTTGCACATCCACGTGACGCGGTGGTCACCCAACAAAACGTGGAGGCCGTGGTTTTGCGAGTCGAGAGTCTCGATGCGGAAGAACGTGTGACTCCCGTGTCGACGAAGCGACCTGCTCTGCCGCAACCCGAACCCGCCCGTCCAATCCAACCCACTGCTCAACAAGCGAGTTATCGCGTCGTCACGGAAGCGTTGGGAAGGTTGCATACGCGCATCCTGGCTTCTGCCTTCTCGAGCGACGGTTGCCGCCTAGCCTATGTGACGTATGGATCGAGGGGCGTGAGGGTCGTGGTGGATGGTCAGAAAGGGCCTGAGTATGACAGCATCGGCCAAGGGACGCTCGTTTTCAGTCCCGATGGCAGCCGTGTGGCCTACACGGCCTGGAAAGGAAAAAGGCAAGTTCTCGTCGTCGATGGCCAGGAAGGGCCGGAGTACGACGGCGTTTCCGCTTCGGGCTTTAGTTCCGACGGCAAACGAGTGGCCTACACGGCCTGGAAAGGAAAGAAGCGAGTTGCAGTCATCAACGACCAGCAGGGCGCGGAGTATGACGCCATCGGCGAAGGCATGCCGATCTTCAGTCCCAACGGTAAGCGGGTGGCCTACGTCGCCGGAAGAGGCGACAAATGGCTTGTCGTCGTCGATGGCCAAGAAGGGCCAGAGTATGACGGCGTCAGCGAAGGCTCGCCGGTCTTCAGTCCCGACGGTAAACACGTGGGCTACGGGGCGCGAAAAGCAGAGAAGTGGCTTGTGGTCGTTGATGGCCGTGAAGGCGCGGAGTATGACGGCATTGGCAAGAGCGAGCCGGTCTTCAGTCCCGACGGCAAACACGTAGCCTACACGGCCCGGCAAGGCAGTAAGTGGCTTGTCGTCATCGATGACCAAGAAGGGCCGGAGTATGTCGGCATCGGGAAGAGCACGCCGCTCTTCAGTCCAGACGGCAAACGCTTGGCCTACACGGCCGGAACAGACGGCAAGCGGCTTGTGGTCGTCGATGGCCAGCCAGGGGCGGAGTATGACGCCATCGGCGAAGGCACGCCGATCTTCAGTCCCAACGGTAAGCGGGTGGCCTACGTCGCCGGAAGAGGCGACAAGTGGCTTGTGGTGGTCGATGGCCAGGTGGGTCCGGAGTACGACGAGACCGGACCCCCGATCATCAGCCCCGATAGCAGACACATCGCCTACGCCGCTCGTGAGGGCGACAAGTGGCTTGCCGTTGTCGATGGGCAAGACGGGCCAAAGTATGACGGCGTCGGCGAAGGCTCGCCGGTCTTCAGTCCCGACGGTAAACACGTGGCCTACGCGGCGCAAAAAGCGAAGAAGTGGCTTGTAGTCGTCGATGGTCATGAAAGCGCGCAGTATGACGGCGTCGGCTCAGGTGAGCGGTTCTTCAGTCCCGATGGCAAACACGTAGCCTACGAAGCCAGAAAGGGCAACAAGCAGGTTGTGGTAGTGGATGGAAATGAAGGACCGGAGTACGACGTCATCATCAAGAATGGTCCAACCTTCCGCGGTGGAGGCGTGGTGGAATACCTGGCCGCCAAAGGCGGCGGTCTTTATCGCGTCAAGCACGTCCCCGTGGGGCAGCGCGTGTAACTCATGCTTTCCTGTGGCCAAATTCCATGAAGCGCAATTCCTGGCGCTCTCTTGGCGGAGGCGGCGTCCATTGCAGCGGCTGGCCTGCAAAAGAAGTATGTGCAAGTGGCAGCACGAGAGGCCCTGCAGAGAATGGAAACCAAGCGGTGCAACTATCAAGAAGTATGACCGTTTTCAGCAGGTCGCTTGACATGTCGGGCTACTGCGGCAAGTGCGCTGCACAATCCCAAGATGAAGGAAACTTGGGCGAGTTCCCGACGAAACGGCAACACACAAACTGATTACGGAGCCGAGAGAACCACCCCACAGCGCAACGCTATACTTGCGTTTGCTGGACCCCTTCCGATATTCCGGGGTGTCCATAAAACCTCACAAGGTCAGAATCAAGCTTCGACAATAACTACCGTTCGGCGAAGCACTGTAACTTGCCGTCGGCTGTGACCATGTACAGTCGGCCGGCGACGGCGATCAGGCCGTCGAAGGCGGGTTGGCTGTCCAGCGGATAGTTGGCCAGCTTCTCGCCGTCTTTGGCAGAGACGACCCATAGTTGAGCGCCCAGTTTTCCTTCGAACGAGGCGTATGGATCGTCTTCGGGCATCACATCCGGTGGCCCGGCCATGAACAGTTTGTCGCCAGCCAGGACCATGGCGCGGGCACGCAACGAAACTTGCTTCGACCATTTGGGCGGCGCGGCGCGCGAAAAGCCCGGCCCCTTTTCGCGGTCGATCGAAGTGGGCGCCAGGATCGGCTCGTTGTTGTTGTCGTCCGCGAACAACTCGTAGCCCTTGCCCCCGGGCGTGAACGCGGGGCTCAAACGCAGCCGCTTGGTGAACACGTGCAGCCCGTAAGTCGTCTCCTCGTCAAATACCAGGATCTGCCCGGCCTTCGGCGCGTCGTTGGCATAGTAGAAGCCGGGCCAGCGGTTGCTGTACGACCAGAATGTTCGGTCGTACCAAAGGTCCTGGAGAAACCCACCGGTGGCGATCAAGTGCCGCCCCATCGTCCGGTCGCCAAGCGTCGAGGTTCGTTCCGGCGTTATGTCGTTGAGCTGTTTGTCGAATACCATCTGGTACATGAACAAGTGCGTTCCGTCGGTCACCAGAACATCGGACTTGGTCCCGTCCATGTCGAAGGGCCGGCCCTCTTCCTTTTGCACGTCGGGCCAAGGGCCTTCGGCGCACGTCTCGTAGAGCAGTTCACCCGTCTCCGCTACCAAGGCACTTAAGTACACACCACCGTCCAGGAAGCTGGACCGCCCAGCAGCTACGTAGGCGACGCCCTCCAGCACCAGTACGTTACCGGGCACGGGCCATGGCGATTCCACTTGCTCGAACGCAACCATTCGCTGATCGTCCGGCGCCGCACGGAATCGCCACACCAATTCGCCGTCAGCGGCGCGCAGGCAGTAGACCCACCCATCGCGACAGCCGAACAGAACCAGTCCGTCGTCGATGGTCGGAGGTGAATCCACGCGCGCTCCGGCCGTGAAGCTCCATTCAACATCGCCGCCATCGGCATCCAGGCAACAAACTCGGTGGGAATCGGCCTGGGCCACGAAGACCTTGCCACCAGCGATCACGGGCGGAGAGATTTTCCCGCCCAGATCGGTCTGCCAGATCTGCTTGACCTCGGTGGAAACGGCCGTCTTCGTATGCCCACTTCGCAAAGGATCACGACGATAAGTCGGCCAATCATCGTCGCCGACCGCCGACTGCTGACCGCTGACCGCTCCGAACGCCGGTCCTTTCTCCAAACGCTTTCCCTTCTTCGTCCTTCGTCCTTCACCCTTCGCACTTGTTTCGCTTGAGAGAGCAAGGAAGCCTGTCATTTTGACTCCGGGATAGCAGAAGCAATGCGACGGCGGAACGTACAGCAGCCCGTTCGCCGGCACAAAGCCGTAGTGGCACATGGCCCGTAGCCAGTCGTTCCGCATGTGCTCGTCACCCTTCAGATCGAAGAATTCTATCCCGCGCTTCGTCAACAGAAGAAAGCGATCAGTGGCCCTGCTGCGGTAGCAGCGGACGTGATGCAAGGGACTGAACAATTGAGCCACTTCGATCGTTCGGCGGACCTCGCCGGTCCGTGGATCGCGACCGTCACGTTTTACGGCTGTGCGTTCGCGACTATGCATCCCGGGTTCGTCGCCGCCCCACACCAGACCGTCAGCGACGAACAGATCTCCCGGATGCGAGATGCCGGGGCCTGACACTTTCGGCCCCGTCCACAGGTTTTCGCCACTCTCGGCCGAGAATGCGGCCACGCCCTGCGCGCCAGTAAACAACACAACGTCTTCGTGCATCAGCAGTGTTCCGCCCGAATGCCGGGAACCGCCGGGGGCTCGGCAGGCGGTGGCCCAGCGCTTCTTGCCGGTCTTCAGGTCAAGGCAAACAAGCTCTTGTTTGTCGCTGAAGCAGACACGACCATCCAGCGCGGCCATCGTCAGCACCACGACGTTTTGCGGCTCGTTTCGCCACAGCTCTTCGCCCGACTCGGCATCAACAGCAACGATCGCCGCGGATCCCGGAGGACCGATTGTGAATTCGTTCGGGTTCAGCCGACGTTTCTGTTTCGATTTCGGCGGCTTGGCAACACTGAGCGTTTCGCGAACGCAAAGCAACAACACCCCGTCCGAGAGGATCATCTCGTCCGTGCCCAGGGTGCCGTCAATCGTGCGAATTTCTTCGCCCGTGGCCGCATCCAGCACACTAACCGGTGCCTTGTAGCCAAATGTGACAAACACGCGTCTTCCGTCCGTGACGACGCGGCGGTTTAGCGTCAGCGGGGCACTCCACATGCCCCGCGTGTTCCACTCGCGATAGCCCCACTTCGGCACCGGACGTTTCCACAGGAACTTGCCACTGAACGCATCCCGCGCGACCAGCGCCCACCGCGCCGGGAACCGCAGATCGGGAAGCCCACTCATGCCTTCGTCCAGGATGTAAAACATCCGCCCGTCGGCCATTACCAGCGAATTGATGCTGGGGTTAAACTCGTGGCTGCGGGACCAAAGTGGATCGGCGACCCAGCGAACGTGCTTGGGCGGACCGACTTCCGTGTCCGCGGCAACGGCGTTGCCCGACGCATCGTGCATGTAGTGCGTCCATTCGTCAATGTTCTTGGGACGCGGCTTGACTGTCGTCTTCCAGCCGTCGCCCGTCTTGGCACAGACGACACCGCCCGGCGCGACAACGCGCATCACTTCGTCTCTCGTCACTTCGCCGAGTTTTTCGATCACGAGCAGATTCACGAGGTTGTCGAGATACGGCAATCGCGCGCCGGTAAGTCGATCCGCCGACACGTCCCCATAAACGTCGAGCGATCGCATGTGTTCGCGGGCTTTTTCGACATTTTCCGCGTCAGTGTCCAAACCTTGGACCAGGTAACGGTCGTTGGCCTTGAGCGCTGCCGTCAACTTGCCATCGCCGCAGCCCAGGTGCACGACGAATCCGCCGTCGACACCAGCGGACTTGAGGATTTCCTTCGCCGATGCGTCGTCCTGCCCCACCGCCGTATCCACGGTCACAGCAACCGAGACAAACGCGAACGTGGCCACGATGGGGAAGAATGCCGCATGTAGAAAACTGTTGCCTTTGCGTACTCGGAACATCATGCGTCTCCTAACGGTGTATTGGTACGATCGTTTGTTGCGAGAGATTATCCGCCTACGATACACGTCTACCGGCCGTGCATCTACCACCGAACAGAAATTAGTCAACAACGAGGCAAAAACCGTCAATACTGCCCTACGGCGATGGCCCAATCAGTTGTTGTGGGCAGTTTGATCGTCTGTTTCGCCGGACGAAGCAAACCCAAGTCGATTTCGCGATACTCTTTCGTCGTGTCCACGGCAACCGCTTTCAATGGCGATGACGCGGCGGACAGGTCGACCTGGATAGCGCCCGTGTTTTCTTTGTAGAATACGTATCGTGCGTTATCCGGCGTCTTCAAACAATGGCCATCGGTCAGTTCGTCTGCTCGCACCATGTCCAAATGGAAACGTCCCTTCCAGAAATCTCGAACATAGCGCATTTGCTCTGGCTGCGGATATGGGTGCGGACTGGCGGGATAGAAGCCGTAGAAGCCGCCCATGCCGCCTGCCATGGTCTGCCACCAGAGCAACCGGCGAGTTCCATCCATGTCCAACTGGAATCCGTCGCGCAGATAGCTGTGACGTTCTTCGTAGAAGTGTGGCCGTTTGAGATCGCTTTGCAGGTCCTCTACGACTTCCTGATAGTCCCTCGGTCCGTGCGATGTGGTGGTAAGTTGGACGCCTCGCCCGAAGCCATCGTACGAGTTGATGTTGTTCGCTCGGTCCGGCAGCTTGTGGCCCCGGGCGCAGAGCAGGTGATCCCAGCCCATCTGCCGGTGCAGGTAATTCGACCAATCGTCAAGCTGAGCCCCTTTAGTCCACTCGTGCAGGTCGAAGCCGTAGCCCATCGACCAACCGGGCAACGGGCCAAGACGCGCAGCGATGTATCGCTGAAGTCGCCGGTCAGCCGGCCCGTTGATGCCGCCTACGCCGATGGGAGTCCACTTACGCGACTCGTCGCCCCAAGCCCAGAGGTGGACCCGGCATCCTCGGCGGTGGGCCGCTGTGATCGCATCTTCAAGAACCGCGAACGTCTTCAGATCCGGGGTCTCGCTGTCATGCCCGTTGTGTTTTAGAGCGCCGTAGCGAAACCAGTTATTCACGACATGCACGAAGACCGTGTCAAAACCGTGTTTCGCCGCGTCGTCCAGATACGCCTGGAACTCATCCGCCTTGTCGGGCAGGCCGAGGATGGTACCGGTATATTGCGTGCGGTTCATGTAGACATTGAAGCGATACGCCTCAAGATGCGCGTCATCGCCCGTCTGAATGGCAAAGCGGTTCCCTTTGTGCGTGACGAAGCCCCTGATATTCGGGTCTGGGTTGGGTCGAACTAAGATCTTGCCGCTGTGGCCGGTCAGTTCCGGATCGTCGCTAGCCGTCGTAAACCGCCACGGCCCCAATCGCGTTCCGGTGAAACGGAATTTCCACGTGTTGTCGCCCGCATAGAACATCTCGGTCGTTCGCGATTCGCTGCTGCCGTCGTGCGAAAACGTCACTCGAGCAACTACATCGAACGGATTGCCCTCGCATGACGAATTTTCCAGCGACCACTCCTCGTACTGCCACATAGTCGCATCGCGCGCTTCAAGCTCGGCGGCATCGAGCCCCGACGCCATCACGATAACAGACCACGCGGCACACATCACAAACCTCAAACAAACTGTGTTCACGAATCCCCTCCCGATCTGTTTCTTCTTCAATGATTTTGCCCATAAATGATTTTGCCTGAAAATGGTCTTCCGGAACAGGCAAAATCATTTGTGGGAAAAATCATGTCATGCCTACTGATTACCTCGCCCGTGCGGGTTGGATGCTTGCTATCACTGGGTATAGCGGTCGCTTTCATTCACCGAGCCTCAACACTCCCTTGCGAACGGAGAAACAGTCGTCGCCGGAAAACACCAGATGGACTGTCCGCCCATCGGCGCTCATCCACTTCGTGGGCAAGCAAGACGTTTCACCAGGGCCGACGTCCCACTGCTCGGTGTAGAAGACGGTCGTCCACGGGCCCCACGGTTCGGGCGCGTCGTAAATCGCGAAGCCGCCGTGGAAGCGAGTATCGTCGCCGGCACCGGTCTGGCACCAGAGGTATCGTCGCAGCGCGGCGTTGTAGCTGACCGACGACCGATAGCATTGGCCTTTGTGGACAAAAGCGGCTCCGCGCTCAGCGACATCCCGAGTCCAAATAGGATCGCCTTTGGCGTCCAGCCTCTTGAAAAACTCGTAGGCATCTCGTTTCGTGATCCGTTTCGCAGGCACGCGAGCGAGCACCATGCGGTTGGATCGCTTGTATGCGCTGTCCGAATCCTGTGAGTAGATGTAAATGTACTTGTCGCGTGCACCATCGTAGTCTCGGCCGAAGTTCAGGAACGTGGGATAGCCGAAGCTGGTTTCAAACTTCCACGGACTCCACGACCAGGTTCGGCCGCGATCGCTGGACCAGGCAAGTTGTGAGTTTGCCGTGTTGCGGACCAGCATGTACAGCACGCCGTCGACCATCAGCATGCCGCTGACCTTCGGGCCGCTCGCGCCGCCGCCTTTTCGCTCGGCCGTGGGCGAGCGAAGATTCGTGCCGCGAGAGTCCTCCGGCCCGCCTGTCACCCTGACTAGGCCCATGCTGAGCTTCGTTTCGACGAACGGCTGAAAACCCCAGCCGTCGCCGTAAGCGGTGTAAAGGTGATCGTCGTCGCCCCACGTGATTGGCCAGTTGTCACCGCCCTTGGCCTTGCGAATGATCGTCGAAGCAGGTGCCCACTCGATGCCTTTGATCACGGGACTCGGCGGGTAAGGTGGCCCACCCGCCATTGCGGAAACGAAAAACGTTGCTGGTTGCTCGGGACGATCAACACCGACGCGTGACTTCTGTTTTCGAACCGACGCGACGATCGGCCCCAAAAACGGTCGAAGTAGGTCGTAATGGCCGTCCCAGTTGCGTTGCCAGGATTTGCCCGCTCGGGCGACGACAATGTCCAGGCTGGGTATGACCACGATCAGACTGTCGTACAAGCCCCATGACCAGAACGCATCGCGAGGGACGTTATCGAGCGTTCCATCCACGTTGTTCCACCACAGAAGCCCATAATGATCCGATGCATTGCCGTAGCGTTTCGGATCGATTTCGGGCAGACCGACGACCGACTCGACAGTTCGACTGGCCGCCTCGACAAACTCGCGCGGGATGATCTGTTTGCCCTTCCATTTTCCGCCGCGAAGGTACAGGTAACCGATCCGCGCCATGGCATCCACATTGGCGCTAACGCCCGAGCCAAACTCGCGCCGCATCACTCCGCCGATCGTCGCATCGCGGTACGAATTCCGACGCCATGCCAGATCGGAACGGTCGATACCCAGCGGTGTGAAGACCCGCTCGAACATTAACTCGTCCACATCGCGCCCATACGCCAACGTCACGCACTCGGCCAGCCAGTTGGGCCCGCCGTCGCTGTAAGCCCATTTCGTTCCCGGCTGGAAGATCAACTTGGTGTATCCACCCGGCTTCTCGAAGCCGGCCGTCTGCGTAGCCAGATGCTGGATCGTGATACTCTCGATCCAGTTGGTCTTTTTGTTGGAATCGGGGGGAACAGCAAACGTCGGGTGATGCTGTATGACTTTGTCTTCGAGACCGATTTTCTTGTCCGAGATCGCCAGTCCCAACGCCGTTACGCCAATCGACTTGGTAGTTGATTTCAGATCGTACCGCGTCTGCAGATTTCCCCATGACATGACAAGCTTGCCATGGCGAGTGATGTATCCCGATCCGCGGCCGGTCAACGCGTAGTCCCGTGCGCGGTCAAGCTGCGCTTCGTCCATGCCCACATCCGCAGGTTTGGCAATCTGCCATTTGGGTAGCGGCCAGACTTCATCGGCCCCACCGCAAGGCTCCGTGACCAGGCAGAACAACACGATCGGAGCTACGAAGAGAATCACTCTGTTCACTTGACAGTCTCCCCTGTGGTTTCAAGGTCCCGCCGGACGAGTGCTCGTTCCGGATAGCCGCGTCTATTCTATCGTCGATCGGGCCGCCATGCGAACGCTGACGCCAACTTGACAGTGAGGTCAACGACCGCATATCGTTGACATCGCATACGAACATTCTGCATTCTGTGCCCCAGCCAAGAAAAGTCCTTCAGCGAGCGAAAGCGATGAACGCATCCAAGACACTCCAGCCGACGTGGGCCATTGCTCTGGCCTTCCTTGCCGCGGCGGCCTTTGCCGATGAAAGTGCCGACGAGATCCTAAACGCCGCGGGCGTGAAGGGCGGGCTGATCGTTCACGTCGGCTGCGGGGATGCCCGATTGACGGCCGCATTGCGGGCACATGATGCCTGCCTCGTTCAAGGTTTGGAACCCGATGAAGACCAGGTTCAACGGGCGAGGGCGCATCTCCGGTCGGAGAAACTGTGTGGTTCCGTCTCGGTCAAACATTGGCCCTTCGATTACCTTCCTTACGCCGACAACCTTGTTAATCTGTTAGTCGTCAGTGGTCCGTTGTCAGTTGACAGAGGGGAGATCCTTCGAGTGTTGTGCCCCGGCGGCATTGCCGCAGAGCTCGATCCCGACACCCGAAACCCGAAACTTGAAACCATCTTCCGCAAGCCCTGGCCGGAAGACATCGACCAGTGGACCCACTGGCTTCACGGCCCTGATAACAACCCGGTCGCGCAGGACAGGCGCGTCGGACCGCCGCGTCGCGTGCAATGGATCTCCTCGCCCAAGTGGCCGAAGTCTCACGATGCGCCTCCGTCGATGACTGGCCTGGTGACGGCCCAGGGCCGGATGTTCTGTATTGCCGACGAGGGACCGGCCGGTATCAAGCACCCGGAGCACAAGCTGGAACGATGGGCCTTGCTGGCGCGCGACGCATTCAACGGTGTTCTGCTGTGGAAGAAGCCGATCGAAGATTGGGGGACCGGTGCTTGGTCGCCGAAGGAGTATCCCTACGGATTCGGACCGTGGACGGTCAACCCAAGGATGATCCACCAGAGGCTGGTGGCAGTGGGAGATCGCGTATTTGTGACACTGGGCTTCGGGGCACCCATCAGCATGCTGGACGCGGCCAGTGGCGATATCCTGGCGATCTTCAAGGAAACCGGCTTTGCATCCGAGATACTTGTCCAGGACGGACGATTGTTTGCCGTCGTCGACCGAGCCGCTCAGCAGGCCGGAACGCACACGCCGGCGCCGCAGAAGAGCGTCCTGGCCATCGACATCGAGTCCGGTAAGAAGCTCTGGGAAAGAAAAGGACTTGTCGGCATCACTGATGGTCGACGCCGCGGTTTCGACGCAACGCTCACGCGTCTGCATCTTACGTGCGGCGGCGGAAAGGTCTATCTGCTGGAAAACGACGATGTCATTGCCCTTGACGCCGACACGGGCAAGCAAGCTTGGAGCGTTCCGCGTCCCGAGAAAGTCAGCCACCGCAATCCCCGCGATCTTCACCCGGTCAATGATCCGTGGGACTTGGGTGGCCTGCTGTATTCCGATGGCGTTCTATACTGCTGGCAGCATCAATATCCTCCCGATCGCAGTTCGCAGTATCGCATGGACCTGCTGGCCATCTCGACCGACGGCGGTCAGATTCTGTGGGAGAAGGTCTGCGGCGGTGCCGGCTTTGCATCCTTCGCGAGCGTGTACAAGGCACGAGGCCTTCTGTGGGTGCAATCGCCGCCGGAATATGCCGAGCGAAGGACCGTGGAATCGTACGATTTGCTCGGCCTGAATCCCGAGACCGGCCAGATCGTCAGTAAGCATTCCATCGAGCCAATCTTCAACCGTGCCATCCACCACCACCGATGCTACCGAAACAAGGCCACCGAGAATTTCGTCATCTTCTCGCGCAACGGTCTCGAATACGTCGATCTGGATTCCGGCCAGATCGACTTCAACCGATGGGTGCGCGGCATCTGCCAGTACGGCGTCATGCCGGCCAATGGTTTGCTTTACGTACCGCCTCAGCCATGTGCCTGTTTCGCTCCGGTCCGACTGAGCGGCTACCATGCTTTTGCCGCCGAGGCCGAAAACGGTACCCCGCCCAGGGAACCATTAGAACGTCTGCACAAAGGTCCGGCCTACGCTCAACCCGTTGACACGAGCCAGTCGCAGGACGAATGGCGGGTATACCGTCATGACTCGCAACGAACCGGCGCGGCCAGTTGCGAGGTCTCTGCAGACCTCCAGCAACGATGGGTTGCCCGTTTTGACGAACCGATTACGGCTCCCACTGTTGCGCAGAAGAAACTCTTCGTCGCAACACGCCAAAGCCATCGTATCTGTGCCGTCAACACGGACAACGGCGACCTTCTGTGGGAACATGGGGCAGGTAACAGGGTGGACACGCCACCGACCATCGCGAATGGAAGAGTGTATTTCGGGACCGCCGACGGCGAAGTGTGCTGTCTGCGAGCGTCGGACGGTGCGCTGGCATGGCGGTTCGACGCCAATCCGGCTGTCAGACACATCGTCACCTATGGCAACGTGGAATCCACCTGGCCCGTACACGGCAGCGTTGTCATCAACGACGGCGTGGTCTATTTCTGCGCTGGCCGTTCCTCTTACCTGGATGGCGGTTTGTACTTCTATGCTCTCGACGCAAAGACGGGCGCGGTGATTCGCTCGGCCCCCTATCGCTCGCTGGACGAGGAACGGGCCATCGAGCGAGACGGACAGCCGATCGCTATCATGGGCGCGTTCAACGACCTGCTTGTCTACGACGCAGGGTCACTGTTCTTGAAGAACCTTGTCGTCGACTGCAGTACTCTGGATGTCAGCGCGAACGTGTGGAAGTACATCCCTGCCGGCCGAGTCCTTCCCTACGCGGGGAGCCCTTTCAGCGCGGTGCCGGGTTTTCTGGACGACAGCGGGTTCGATCGCGTCGGTTGGATCCTGGACCATCACCTACGCGCCAAGATGATCGTCTACAACGATCAGGCCGCGTTCGCCATGCGCTGGCGGACTCCGACAACCTTCTGGCACAAGACCCTGTTTGAGGTCGGCAAGTCCGAACACTCAGTCTTTGCGCAGCGTCGCAAGCAGCGGAAGACCGTGACACCAGCAGCCAACGGCGTCGCCCTCGAGGAAGACTGGCAGGTGCCGGTACCGATGCGCGTTCGCGCGATGCTTCTGGCCGAAAACACCCTTCTACTAGCCGGCGCGCCATGGCCCGACGATGCAGACGATGTCCTTGCGGCGCTACGAGGGAAGAACGGCGGAATCCTGTGGGCGGTCGATCCGTCGAACGGCAGTGTGTTCGGCAAGCGCACGTTGGACGCCCTACCGGTTTGGGATGGCATGGCCGCGGCGTACGACGACCTGTATGTCACAACCGAAGACGGAAGCCTGATGTGCCTTGGTGCGAAGTGACTTCGCGCCGTCTACAGCTTTTCGTAGTCGCTGATTTGAATAATCGGCTCGATGTTCGTGTAGTTGGGGATATCCGCGACCAGTTCGGCGCCGACTTGGGCGAATCCTGCCTGGAATGCCTCCAGCGTCTCGAAAAACATGTAGCCGATCGTCGCGTACGGAGCGGGGGCATCGCCTAATCCCGCGATGCCCGCATCCACTTCGCAACCTGCGAGGCCCAATGGATCGAGCTTCTCCTGGACCAGTTTCATGTGCGTGTTCTTGTAGTAGTCCACATCGAATGTCTTACCGTCGGCATTCGGGTAAAGTACGGCTATGCGGATCATCGTGTTCTCCTTTTCTAGTGTTCGGTAGGATGTGCAATGAAGCCTCGTTTAACCCGAAGCCGGAGGCGATGGCGGGCAGCGGCGCGGATCGTCCACACGTAACACCCGCCATCGCCTCCGGCTTCGGGTTAAACGATTCACAGTTTGGCGAATGGTCTCTATTGATCAAAGTTCAATGTAACAGATACTGAGTTATTCGTACCGGTAAGTTCCGCTTGCTCGCTCAGGCTACGGACGACGACATCAAATCGGTGCTCTATTTGCGACGGTTCGAAACGGAAGCCGAACCGAGTGCGTTTCGGCGCGAGGTCGAGCGGTGCGTCGAGGCTGTTGCCAACGGCGCGCAGTCGCTGGCCGGATTCTGATTCCGTCACAACCACCTCGTATTCACCTGCGGCCGCGGCGCCGATGTTGTGGACGGTGACGAAGAGCAGTTTCCAATCGGAGTGGTATTCGACATCTTCCTCGCCAACGGCTAAATCGGCCAACACGGGAGCGAACGGGCTGGGTTTGGTTTGAGTGATCTTGATGATGTACGTCCGGCCGGTTCGCAGATCGAGGTCGACGGACTGGCCGCGCTGAGCGAGCGTAAAATCCATCCGGCCTTCTTCTTCGTCCATCTGGTCGTCGCCGTCGCCGTCTTGCCCCCAAACGGCCGTGTAGTCGGCACCCAGCCCGAGCTTCCATGGCACGAACCCCATCTTCTTCGTCTTCTCGCCATCGAAGCCAAAGACATAGGCCATCGCCGTCAGGCTGGTGGGATCGGCACCTAAAACGGCAGCGGCAAAGTCGCGCCCGACGTGCCGATAGGTCAAATGCGGGACAGGGTCCGTCGGAGTCCAGCCCATGAGCAAATTGAGAATCGCCAACGAGTTGGGCACACCGACACGATCGGTGGCCAGGGCCTCGGTGGTGACGTACGGCATGTTGGTGCGGATTGGCTCGATGCAAGGGATCGTGTTCTCGACGATCGCCTCTCGGTCGGTTTTGCGGATGTCGTTTCCTTGTTTCCGTGACCTCTCATACTGAACTTGCTCCCACAACTCGGGAGACCTGCGCAGCACGATCGCGACCCATTCCGGCGACCCGGGCTTGAGCCTGTGGATTTTGGCCGTCAAGTCGCCGCCATGCTCCAGGGCGTATTCTGCTTCGAGCCGAATGGGCTCCAGAAACTTCTCATCGCCGGACAACTGAAACGCCAGATACATGATCTGTGTACGGTACCCGTGGAACTTGGCGAATCCGTAATTGCCCTTAGCTGGGATGTCTCCCGGGTCGTACCACGTTGGGACGTTTCGTCCGCCAATTTCGTCCGTCTCGTAGTCGACCTCGCCTGGAATGATGCCCTTCGGTTTGCCCTTGTCCGTGCGCATCGCGTCTTCGTACAGGGCTTCGGCGTGCTTCAGAACCATTTCCTTGATCGCAGGGTTGTTGGTGAAACGCAGAACGGCGGCGGCGGGATTGGCGGCTCGCCAGTTGATCGAGGAATCCAGTTGAGTAGCTTTCGCGCCGATACCGCTGGCACCCAGGAAATTCGACCGCCAGTGCAGATGGCCGTGCGCGTTGACGCCCATCCAGATTTCTTTCATCAGCTTGGCCGACTGCAGCGCCCGCTCGACCCACAGTGGATTGCCGTAGTCGACCGATAGCATCATTGGCAGCGTCTTGCCCGTCCATTCGGCCGAGTGTTCCGTGTCGGCGGCGCCGTAGAAGAATCCACCGACCTCGTCGATCTGGCCGCTGGCGTACACGCCCTTCATCAACTTGCGAACGCATTCGATGGATGGCGGCGAGGCACCCTCGCTGACGCGGGCGATGAAACCAAAGAAACCGACCAGTTCCACATCGTCGCCCCAGCCACCCCCGATCGAACCGTCTGCCTGCTGCTTGTTCACTGCCCACCATTCCGAGATATCCGCCAGCAGGTTGTATCCGGCGTACAGTCCCGCGGCCCACTCGGGCGCGTCCTTGGCACGGGCAAGATAGTCTTCACTGACCCAGTCCGCAGAAGCAGCCAGTTTATCGTGGAGATAGAACTGCACATAGCGGTTGTCGGGGAACACTTTCTCGACATCCCTCAGCTTGTTCTTGCCTTCCACCGAGCACCAACACCACTGGTGTGCATCCAGCATGATCAGGAAACGAGCTTGCTGGATTTGAGCCTTCCAGTAGACCAGGTCGCCCGGTTGGAACTGGTCGAATTCGGCGGCGGCGCGCCAGGTCGAAACGGGCCCGTTGTTCGGCGGAACGCCGCGGTATCGGAACACATTCAAGCCGCTAAGAAAAATCTCTGCCGTTTCCAGCAGTTCTCTCACATTGCCATCAGCGCCGTCGGATGCGGTTGCTTTTCGCAACGCCGCCACGGCAGCCTCGGTGTTTTCGATCTCGTTCTCATAATCTGGCCGACCGGCCAATGCCAACAGCCCGATGCCGCGGACAAGTGGATCAGCGATCGCAAGGAGACCTGCTTCTGCCTTGGGATACTGTCCCGAATTGAACGCCACCACGGCTTGCTCAACGGCGCGGTCGCCGGCCAACTCGTTGCCCGCGTCCAGTTGCAGCGTGTCGGGGTTCATCCTCAGCGGCAGTTCCTTCGCCGGATAGACTTCCAGGCCCATCACGCTGATCTTGCTGAACGGCCCGCCGATATCTTGAAACGGTGCCATTTCCGGACCCAGCGGCGCACCCTTGAATCGAGACTGAGGCCGCTCGTCTGGCCCCTTGGCTTTTTCGATCTGCATCAAACGTTGGAACTCGGTGTCGTCGCCTTTGAAGTCCAAGACGAGTCCCTCGTCGCCCACGTCGACCGTGAATCGCACTCGCTTGTAGTACCCCGAAGCTTTGTGGAGCAATCCGCGGAAAAGCCACAGGCGAGCGTCCACTTTCTTGTTGACAAGATTGCCATTGGCGTAGATGTCGATCCCGTAACGCGGCTCGGTCAAATGGCCGACCGTTGCCGCAACGCGGTATTTCCCCTTCGGCAGATCTACTTTGAAAGAAAACGGCTTCTCGCTCTCGATCCCGTCGCATCGGAATTCGTTGGTGATCTCGTGGAAGAAATGAATCGGATCGGCATGCCACCAATAAGTCCGTCGTGGTCGCGGCGGCGGAGCCGTGCAATTCCGCGGCACGCCGTCGCACCAACCGTACCCGCGATCCGAAGAATACGCAGCCGAAGCGTCCACACCGTCATACCCTTCGGCGACAGGCGAATCCGCCGGCCCGAAATCAAAGCGGTATTCGTCCGCGGCGTTGGCCGGTGAGCCCAGATACAAAGTCAAGAGTGCTGCAATCGTAGCTGCTCGCATTTCAACTCTCCCAGTACTTCCATACTCTCTAGTTCATCGTGTGTCCATCGAGGTAGCACGAACGTTGCGCTGGTCCGTGTAGGATGGCCCTCCGAGGCCGTCCGTTCGTACCTCAGAACATGATTCATCTCTCAAGAAGATCTGGCTACGAAGACTCTTTCATCATATGGAACGGACGGCCTCGGAGGGCCATCCTACGGCGTTCTGATGCGCCCAATAGTCCAGGTCATGGCCAACGGCCGGTTGCTACCGCCACAAATGGAGCTACTTGGTGCCATTGACTTTCGCGATGAAGATCGTGTGAGTATTACCGTCGACGTTACGGTGCCAGCTTCCCCGCAAGCGTCCCCCAATCACAGTCAATCACGTACGCGAAGCGGCACTGTCCGTCGCTGCGGTCGGCCCAAAGTTCTCCGACAGCGCGCTTATGTTGTTCTTCAGGGTCAGATGCGAGTTTGCTGTTCTTATATTCCACAATGACAATTTGCTGGGATTTCAATTCCACAATGAAGTCTGGATAGAAACGACCGGGCGACTTAGGCAGCCAGAAGCCGCCTTGCGAAGCGTAACTCGGATTACGAATCCATCGTTCTACGTTTTCGTGACCATCAAGTTCGATGGCGCATAGCCTTTCTTCGTTGTTCATTGATCCGATCAAGTCAAAAGCATGCTTATTGAAAATGTGCGTATCCGGTTCAAGTTGTGACGGTGCGTAATCCTGCTCTTCGATCGTCGCGCAGAATTGCGTGGTTGTTGCCAACGCTTCGGGCCGCGTGTCGAGAATCTGATTCGTCGCTTTGCGCGTCTGCTTCCGGCCGTGGTCGGCCGTCTTCACGCGTATGATGTCCGCCAGTCGATGACGACGCCGCACGATCATCGGCACTTCGATCTTCCGATCGGTCACCAGAGACTCAACGACTCGATTGATCCATGGCTGGCTTTCGCTCAATGGCAATCCCATAAACGAATCGTCCTGATGCAACGCGCGATCCAGCCACAAGACCAATTCACGCTGCGTCCAATCGTCGCCTTCACCTATCAATTCCAATTGTTTTAGCCGTACATCGCCCGTGGCTTTCGTGACGAGTCCTGAACGGCCAGGCTCATCACCGCGAATGTCGATCGTCGCGGCGCTGCCGACGCGGATATCCGATGCAAACTCGTCGTCAGTCAAAGCAGGGTCACAGGCGTTGAGGTCCCACGCAAACGTTTCCAATTCAACCGGCTCAAACAGAGTGAATCGCCCGCCAATCTCGACCGCCATGCGCGGCACAGAGAGCGGCTTGGCGAAGGAGTCCAACGATTTGGGAGCAATGCCGAGCGGCCGTTCTCGCTGCCAGAAATCTTCGATTGCCTGCTTGTCGCCTTCATCATCTACCGAATCACGCAATGCCTGCGCTTCGGACTGGTTTAACAAGCCATCAACCACGATGGTTTGTTGCTCCGCGTCATAGCGAACCTTCGACGCCATTTCGGGAGGCAACTTTTCAGGTTCGAGCGGACGACTAACGGGAATTCGACCAAAGCCGAGACCTGGTTGGGTCTGCCGAGTCGACACACGCAGCGCCTCTTCCGCAGAACGTTCGTCAAAGCCGCACTTCTCGACCATCCGATCACGAAGCTCCATGGCGGTTTGCACGACGTTCTTGCTGAGCACAAACGCATACGCACGATCCAGCGCTGGTACACGTGTCGGATTCGCATTGGGCATTCGCAGAATGCGCCCGATCAACTGCTCGACCGCCGTGGGCGTCGAGGCGTTACCGATCGAACCCAGCACATACGCTAGTGGACAATCCCAGCCTTCACGTAACTTGTCCACAGTGATGATGTACCGAATCGGACAATCGCCAGCCATCAACTCCGTGTCACCAATTTCATCCAGAGAGCCGGTGCAGATTCTGATTTCGTGCTCGGGCACTTCCAGCCGATTGATCAGCGCATCCTTCACCGCTTCGACGGTGTGAGTCTCCCTGGTTTTGTGCTTTGCCTGTGCCTGAATCAACGCGATCGGCCGGAGGAATGGTAGCCCGGGATCTTCCGTTGCGTAGTCAGCAACCGTTTCCAGTTCGTTGCGACGCTGGACCGTAGCGGCCAGCACTTCCAGCCAGTCCTCGCGGCTTTCCAGGTCGACCGGCAGCTTGATCATCCCTTCATTTTTCAGCTCGAGCGCACTGCACGCATGCAGCACGTTACTGGCGAATCGCGGCTTACTTGCGTGGTTTGGCTCGTGAACCTGCTCCGGAGTCGCCGTCAATTCAAGCACAAACGAAGGGGCAAATCGAGCCAGCGAAGCAAATGAAATCGGTGTTCTGGCGTTGTGTGCCTCGTCCATGACGACAATCGGCCGCCGCAGCAGAATCGCGTTGGCCAGCGACAGATTGACAAGCCCGTTCTCGTCACGCGCCAGTCGTGATCGCGCCCACTCCGGCACATCGTGAAAGTCCACTTGCAGATAGCCGTTATCTTCGTAGATCTTTCGTGGCGCTGTTGTCTCCTCATCGATTCGATAGGATTGAATCGTCGTCACAATTACCAGTGCCGCGCTGGATTGAATAGCCCGAGGTCGCAAGAGCGCGTCTTCCAACGTCAATACTTCAACGTCCGAAGCCAGCGAATCCTGAAGTGCCAAGCGCAGCGGATGGTGTTGCTTCTGCAGTCCGCGCAACGTCTGGTCGCGAATCGTAGTGCTTGGTGTTATCCATAGACAGACGGGCCGATCTGTTCCGAGCAACTTGTCGCCGATTGTCCCGACCGCGTGAGCCGCCAGCAGTGTCTTCCCGCCACCGGTCGGAAGTCGTATGCAAACATACGGAACGCCTTCAAAACCTGGCGGTGTGTAATAGCCCCGCTCGGTAAGCGATTCATAAGCCAACCGCTCCGGTCGCGGATTCTCGCGCGCTAGCCCCTGGCGAATCCCGGCACAATATCGCGCCAGCACGAGGATCGTCTCACGTTGATAGTTCTTCAGTGGCAACCGCATCGTTTACTTCCCAAGTACGATGGGCCTCCGAGCCCGTCGCTGCCCCACTTCCTCTCGACGGCCTCGGAGGGCCATCGTACAATCATTCTTCGTCGCGAAATCCCCAACCTGCTTGTTCCCAATCCGGATGTACCCAGCGAATCCACTGCTCTGGCGGCAATCCCGCCTTCGCCGGATTTCGCCCAATGTACTGAACGACTCGATACAAGTGCTCCTCATCACGAACAATCCGGTCGTAGCTCTCCTGTTCCCAGAGCACGCCATTACGGTCCAGCAATGTGTTGACTTTTCGGCTAACGAATCGCTTTACGCTTTCGAGGATATCCTCCAACTCGAAGCCATCCAGCGGTTTCATCACTGCGTGCACGTGATTTGGCATGACCGTGAAACACGACGTCAAACATCGCTCATCCTGAAAGTGTAACAGCGATTTCGACATTTCATCGGCAAGTTCGCGATTGCGAAACACACACTCTCCATAGCCTCCGTCCATCCATGCTTCGGTTTTGCGAGTGATCTCGCGAGCGAGTTCGTACCAGTCCTCATGGCTACGCGGTTCCGGGTGCGAGCGTTCCCAGATTGCCCGCCAACGCTTCAGCGCACGAACTTGTTCTTGCGTAATGGAATCCGCCAGCCTGAACGTCACAAAGTAAGTGGCACCATCCTGTCGCCAATGCGGCAGACGGCGATGGTACACGCGAATCGGCAGATCCGGATGCAGCCCCCGAAATCCCCGCGGCGCGTTCAAGTTGAAGGTCTCAGTTGTCATGTCACCAAGTTGTACGATGGCCCTCCGAGGCCGTCGAGTAGAGTCCCCAACCATTCCGACGGCCTCGGAGGGCCATCGTACAATTTACGCCTCCTTCAACGCGTAGGGGACCTGTCGAAACGTTATGTTCTCGGCGCTCAGCGTCGCGTCGCTTAACCGGCATGCTTCGCCAAAGATCACTCGCGGCCCACCCGTACGATGGCTCTCCGAAGCCGTCGTCTGCTCGCTGTTCTTCTTCGACGGGCTCGGAGGCCCATCGTACCCCGGATGCGGCGGCAGCGACTGCAGCACAGCCCGCGTCAGCACATTGCCGCCCTGTGGCCGACGATCGCCGAGCACACCGTTGTACAGCAGATAGATCGCCCGCCCGCGATGCACGCCCAACAGCGGGCAGTCTTTCCGGGGCCGCTTCGGCACCGGCACGCCCGTCTCCAGCAAGTACACATATCGAGCCAAATCCGCAAACGGCACATCACCGTTGATGTTCCCTTGTTCGTCCAGCAGCGCGCGACCGAGTCGGCAGTAGCGAAAGCCGGAGCCAAGCCCCGCGATGTTGTTCCCTTTTGCGTCGGTGCATCCGTTCGAGTCTTTGCCGAGAGATGTTGGAAGCGATCCCTGGATCAAGTTCGACCAGCACGCAACGGCGCGAACCGCCATCTTCCGCATTCGCTGTGAGAACCGCTTGACCCGTCGTGCCGCTACCTGCGAAAGAATCGAGGATGATCGAGTCTTTGTCCGTCGCAATCTGAATTATTCGCCGAATGAGACGAGTTGGCTTTGGAGTTATGAACACCGACGAAGAATCGGGAAAGTCGCAAATCGCGACAAGTTCCTTCTTCGCCTCTTGCGT
>JADHUC010000181.1 GCA_016784735.1 Pirellulaceae bacterium
TCCCGGCGTCTTTATTGGCTTTCTGGTTCGTTGGGCATCCTCTATGCGGGCATCATGTCGGGCTACTGGGTAATATCGAGCGCCTTCCCGGACTTCTCCTTGGGCTTGGATGGAGGCACGCTGTTTTGGACCTTCTGCCCTGGATTTCCGCTTTTCGGTGGGCTGATCGCCCTTTGGACCGCTCGGCGCGTTGGCTTTCTGGGGCGGCCTTTTGATGAGGCCAGCGCAGAATAAGCGACCTTGTCGGGATGCTGCTTAACGAGTGCAGAAAGGCCGAACTATGTCGAATGAAAACGAGCAGCCTCGCGACCCCGCCTCGCCTCGTCCGTCAAAACTGGGCAAGGTATCGGTCGTCCTGGGGCTGATCGTTCCCGCGGGCATGATTCTTTGTGGCTGTGTTTTTCCGTTCGCCATGCTGGCGCTCGGAAAGCACGGAGATTCGGATACTGGCCACCTGCTTGGCTATGTGGCGTTGCTCGGTTTCCTGGCGTCTCCCATCGCGAGTCTGACTGGCATTTGCCTCGCTGTGGCAGGCCTATTTAGCAGGAATTGCCGCCGCCGCACGTCGGTTGCCGGCCTCGTGCTAAATGTGGTTGCCTTGTCGGTTTTCGTCCTGATGTGTCTTTGGTGGTCGGCGGCCATCGACGATATGATCGCGTGTTGACGCTTCGTGTGGCCATTGGCTTGTGACGGTGGGAGACGAACATGGAGATTCCGGGAATTGCCGATCGCATCAGGATCCAAAGCCGCAGGGTTGAAGTCCGTGGCGGTGGAGGATGAGGACGTCGACACATGAACGATCAGTCTCAGCAACCAAATCAAGATTCTCGCGACCCAGAAGACGCGATATTGCCGGGGTTGGGCTTTGTCGCCGGTTTTCTGATAGGGGTCGTGCTGTGGGCATTTGTGGAAGACTGGCTCACTCTCAGTCCGGTCGGTCTCTGGGTCGCTCAAGGCAGTCTGTTTGCCGGGTGCGTTCTGATCGCCAGCATGGTGGACGGGCTGATCAGACCGAGGGACTGGCCGTGGCGCTACCGCATTCGTAAGACAGTCTTTCTGGCAGTGGCGGTCATGATCCTGTGGGGAATCGCGGCAATCGGTCATGCGATTGCAGGCAAGACCGCGGCTGCGATTGGCTGGCTCGTTGCCTTCCTCGTTCTTTTGGCAGTCGAATGGACTTTGAGAAAACGCCGTTGGGCGTGAAAGAAAAGGAGGGTCCCAATGCAACCTGAGAAACAAACGAAAACAAACGTCGGCGTGGGAATCGGCCTTATCCTGCAAATGCTGGGATTCACTCTCGCGGGGAAAGAGGACTCAACTGCCATTCTTGGGATCGTTCTTCTTGTTGCCAGCGTGCCGATTTTCGTCTGGGGCTGCATGAACTACGCGGAAGGGAAAGGTCACTCGAAGTCGTTTGGCTTGTTTGGGTTGGCTGGTCTTGTCGGATTGATCGTCCTGGTTCTTCTGCCGGACCAGAACAGCCACGGCTCCGTCGCACGGTCACAGAAGCGCAAGATTGCGGGCTTGTTTTCCCTGATCACCGGATTTGCTCTGCTCGTGCTTGGACTTTGGCTGAATCACCTTGGAGACGACATTCGTCTGGAACAGATGCTGGGCCTCTGGCCGGGGATTTGCATGGTCCTCGGAGTCTGCCTCACGATCGCTTCTCTTGTGCTCATGCTGGGTCACGGCGACCTACACCCGCCGGAGGGAGACAAGTCGTAAATGGCGTCCCGTCACGGTTGATGACGGTCATTACGAAAGGAAGATCTCATGAAATGCATGGCCAGCGACCCGCGATGCGTATTGCTGCCGATAGTCCTGTTGCTCTGCGGTTGCCTCCAAGACTCCTCCCAGTCTCAATCGGCATGCAGTGGAAACGCGCAGCAATCAGGGGCCGCGTCTTCGGATGCTGCGAAAAAGGAACCGGCGGAAGACGATCTCGCGAACCTTCAAGAACGCCAGGCGCAAACGGAATCATCGGAAGCTACCGTTGGAGGTGCTGCAGATACGGCCGCGGTGACACGCCAAGACCTCGATGCCTGGATTGCGAGGTTTGATGACACATCCATTTGGCACTACGGCGAAAGAACGGACGGCGAGCTTGCGGGACTTTGGACATCCGTCGATGCCAACCGACATCGCATTGTGTTTGGAGCCGATGGCTCCTTCAGTGAGGACTTCCTCGACAACATGACAACGGGCCTTTACGCAATATCCGACAAAGGTCGAATCGCTGCGGTCTCGAAATGGAAGGGCATTGGCTGCTCTGGTCATTTCTGGTTTGATGGCAAGACCATCACCGGGCCCAAAGGCCCGAACCCGAAGGTTCGATGGGAGCGGACACGGACGACGAAGTAGTATTGCCCAGCCAACCGAATCCACCGGAGTTTCGACTAACATCGGTCGAGTTCATTGCCGCCAGCGATCTCATCAACGGGAGAGCAGTCATCGACGAACTGGCGATTTGTCGAGATTTCTGGGGACTTGTGAATCTTGCGCGCCTATCTCGCACGCGTTTCACGCTTGTTATGTTAGGGAGCGAAAACAATGTCAGGCGAGACAAATGAGCCTTCCGTACGAGAACAGCGAGTTAACGAAGTCATCGCGGCGTATCTGGAGGCGGTGGATGCCGGTGAAACGCCGGATCCGAAGGAGTTCATCGCCGCTCATAACGACGTCGCGGCGGAGTTGGAGTCGTTCTTCGCCAACCGGGACGAGTTCGACCGAATGGCCGAACCGCTCCAGCCAGCAGGTGGCGACGTCCCAGGCATCTCGATTGCGGATTCCTTTATGAACGAAGATGGTCGACGGTCACGTGATGTTCGGTTCTTCGGAATCACCATTCGAGCAGCGACGAGAGTGCGCATTCTGGGTGCGTTGTTCACCCTCATGGGCTCATCCGGGCTGGTAGAATCATGTTTTCGGGAAGAGTTGTTTGGTTGGTGGAAACTTGTGAAAGTCGTGCTAAGCATACTATTGTTGGGGGCCGGTATCTTGCTTCTCTTGGCTCGTGTCGTTGACCCGAAGGATAACTAACTCCGGGGCAGTTTCATGAACAAGACACGACAGCCAGTTGAGCCAGTTAGATTGCCGAACAATCACGACGAGACGGGCCTGTTGCACGAACCTTGAAACGAGGAGACACAAAGTGAAGACGACACGACAGTTTTGGGCTTGGGCGTTTGTACTTGTGTTGCTGTCGGGCTGCCCGAAACCTGCTGAGGAGCCGTTCCCTCGTCCTGGCCCCGTTCCTCTCCAAAGCCTTAGCCAGATGCAGGCGTACTTGGCCGGCGAAGACGCGTGGGCACGGGCCGAGGATGATTTCACCCAATACTGGCGATTCACTGACGATGACCTTTTCGTGGTCTGGATCGAGGGCCAATCGCGGGCTGATCTCCACACCATACTCTCCCCGACAATCCCGAAAGGGACGAAACGCCTGGAAGGCCGATGGCAAGCAACGATGAATGAACTGCGGTTCTTCGACAACCGATCCTCTGCAGGTCAAGCAGTTACGGAGATCACGGTTCCCTTGCGATGGCTTGACGGAAAACTGCACATTGAGATCGGCGGTTTTCAGTACAGTTGTACCAAGCAGCAACCGCCGGAGAGTGGCTCTAATGCCGCAGCGTCGTCGGCGCCGCCGGGTAAGCTGTTCGGCCAAAAGTACGTTCCACCGGACGTAATGTTCGTGTCGGCGGTGTTTCCGCGCCGCACCTTGTCGCGACCGGAACTGGCCGGCGCACCGGTTGAGCAGGTGCTTCAGAAGTTCGGCCACTTGGACCGGCCTGTGGAAATGCCTGTGCCGACACGTTTTCTGGCGGACTTGAGCGTTCCACTGAAAGACGTCGAACAGGCCATTTGTGTAGTCACCGGCATTCGGACAGCGGGGGATGCGAGTTCGGCTGAAGAGGAACGCGATGATGAACTCCCCCATACCGGACGTGCGGAGGAGCATGCAGGCCCGGATGCGGAGCGAGATTCGTGGCTCTATGGCCCCTTGATGGAGGCGTACGTCGTGCGGTTGACGGTCGCCGTGCCGCGTGAGGCGGCGGTGGGCTTGTTGTTCCGGCCCCAGGAAATCGTGCTGGGCGGTAAGACGTACTTCGGGCAAGGTAAAGACACCGGGGCGGTGGCGGTGCATTTCCCGGACGAGCGGACGATGATCGTCGGCGAGGAACGGGTCGTCCGCCAGATGCTGGCCTCCGCGGATCGCCCCAGTGCGTTGGCCGCGGCCCTGGACCAGGTCGACCGCGACGCGGACATCCAGGGCGCGATCGACGTGGCGGCGGTCCGTGATCGACTGAAGCGGAGGACCGAAACGGACCCCGAGTCGAAAGATGCGGTGGACGATCCAATCGTCGCCACGTTTTCCGTCCGGCTCGATCCGCGACCGTGCGCCAAGGTCGTGGTCCGCGCGAAGGACCCGGAGGCCGGCGCCGAGATCGTCGAACTGCTCCGCAACGGGATTGCCGCGGCTCGGGAGCAACTCGCGGCAATGTTGCCGCCGCATGCCGAGCCGCAAGTCCACGAATTCCGTACGCTTGCTCGCGATCTTTTCGCTCGCGGGCTGAAGTCGCTTAAGGTCGAACGCGTGGAGAACCGCGTGGAGGTCACGCTGGGTGATTTCGCTCCGCTGACGGATCTGACCGCTTTGCTGAAGCTGTTCAGCGCAACGACGCTCCGGGACGCCGTCGTTCCCCTGCCGGCGGTCCCGTTGTTCGACGAAGACGCCACGGCCACGACCATCCGGAGGTTGATCCCGGCCGCGGCCGGCTGTCGGGCCGAGATCCTGTGCACCATTGCTCGCTCGGAAAGTACGCCGAAACCGTGGGATGTCATGAAGGACATTGCCTTGTCGGTGATCGTGCTGAATTACAGGATTCCCCCGCCAGGCATGTACCAAGCCCATGCTGACGAATTCCGCTTCGACACAACAATTCCGAAGCCAAGTGAGTTGGCCCGAGAGCTGTTGCGCGAGCGGCACCTGGGTTACTATTCGATGATCCATCTGGACCGGATCACCGACTTCACCTGCGAAGTGGACGGCGATACGGCCAAGGGCAGCGTGTCGTTCAAGGTGCCGCGTCTGTACGAAGGAGAGATTCAGTACTTGGCCGAGCGAGTGGAAGGGTTCTGGCAGATCAAAGAGCTTCATCTGCCGATCCACAGGTGGAGATTTGTGCGCACCGAAGACGGTCAATGGAAGTGGTTCAACATGTTCGGCGACGTTGGCGACTTGGTGCGCCGAGCAGGCCCCGTGTCACCACGCTGGCCGGGGCAGCAGTCGGTGTCGGGCAAGATCACCCGGGACGGGAAGCCACTGACCGAAGCGACCATCGAGTTCTTCCACAACGTAGACGTCTTGTTCCAAGGATCCGCGTTTGTCCAAGACGGGAGCTACCGTACCAAATTGCCTACGGGCTCGTATCACGTCGTCATCCTCAGATCGAAGCCCGATGTGCCGAAGAAATACCGCACACCAGACCGCTCGGGGCTGATGGTCGAGGTCAGAGAGGGGGAGAATACAATCGACTTTGAACTAAGTACGGAATAGGCCGTCACCCAACCCGCAGCTTTCAACTCTTTCACAAGGGAGATGCCATGAAATTGCAGAGGATGTGGACAATGTCGGTGGCCCTGTGCTTGGCCGCTGGCTTAGCAGGTTATGGAGATGAGCCGAAGGTGATTTCAGAGGGGCCGAAGCTCGCCAAGGGCTCATTCCATCAATTGCCTGAGGATGGCACGTCAGCTTTCTTCACCATGGACCTTCTGGTGGAGAGCGTGCGGTCGGGGGCGAAACCTCGCGACACGGCTAATCCCATGAAGGGATCTGTGACCGTGAGTTCCGTTGGGCGAACCACGCTGAACGGCGAAGCATGCAGATGGATCGAAGTTAAGGCGATCTTTTTTGGGCAGCCACTTGAGGATGCACGCGTGGAGGTCTGGAAGGTCCTGATTCCAGAGAAACATCTCGAAACCGGGCAAAGCCCGATGGAGCATGTTGTCAAGGGCTGGCATCTTCACCAGTTCTTTACACCTGCGGAAGATGGCATCGACCTCAAATCGAAGCCAACCATAGGAAACGAGACACTGGTGACGGAATTAGCGAAAGTGAAGGAAGAAGCAAGACGTGCTGGCCTCCTGAGGCTCTGTTCCTTCTCACCTTGGTTTTGCGGGCCGATGGAAGATGTCAAAAAGCTCGACAAGGCAGTGATCGAGACCGGGCTCGGCAAACTGGAGTGTGAAGGCATCACCGGCAAGTTGACCTTTCCAGACTCTAAGGGAAAGCGGATGCATGTCTGCGTTGAGAAGCGACTACATGACAAGGCACCGTTCGGCATTGTGTCTTCGGAGACGCGAGTCTGGTTTGAAGCGGAGAACGTACATGGTGGTACGATGAAACTGAAACTGATGGAGACTAGCGAAAACGCTGAAAGTGAGTTGCCGAAGTGGTGAGAGATGCGTTCCCAAGCCGGCGTTTGGGAACGAGGTCGCAAACCAACGGGGGCCACAGACGTGCCGTGACACATTTGCGTAGGTTTTCCGCTCATTCTAGGAATTTACGAATTCTGGGCGCCTTGCCGGCTCGCGTTTCACGCTTGTTAGCGTAGGGAGGTAGAACATGTCCGGAGAAATGAACGAGCCCTCTGCTCGAGAACAGCGAGAAGACGAAGTCATCGCTGCGTATCTGGAAGTGGAACGAGGCGCCCCGGACCTTCACATGGAAAGGACGCTTGCCCAACGGGATCACGACAACACAAACCGACCGGTTCCTCGGCAAGAACATGCGGGAGCGGACGGTGGTTTTCAAGGATCGCTGCTTGGCATTGGCGTTGGTAGCCATGCGGTATTTGTAAGGGCTCTTGGAAATGTTCTGTCTAGGCATTTGAACGACGTGGCCGGGTTTATTGGTCCGGGAGGTTTACGGCGTTTTCGCGGGTTCGTTCAAATCTCCAGATGAAAGACGAATGGAGGGAGTGCAATGGCGTGGGTACTTATTGGGATAGCGGTCGTTTTTTGGCTTGCTGCTGCCTTCTTCCTGGGTACGGGAAAGGCGATCGCGAATCTGAAGACGTACGAACGCAGACAACAGCCGCGCCAATATTGGGCGGTGGTAGTCGGAGCGGCGTTGCTTGCGGCGGTGTTAACCACGGCCGGAATCATCACACTGCAATAGTCTAACTCCTGCGCTGAGTCACGAAGGTCATGCACCCGTGCATGACATATTTGCGTTCGGTGGTACGATGGCCCAGATGCCAACATGAATTCAAGCAGCAGTCAATGCCGGTGACGAAATGAAACGAGGCCTTTCGAAACCGTCGATCGCGTTGGGCCTTATGCTGGGGCTGTTTGTAGCCTTTCACCTTGTTGAGTACTTCGTGATGCCGGTTGACTTCAACTCTAAACGGATGTTGGTGTTTCATCTTGTTTGGTGGCCCTTGCTCATCATAGCCATCGTGTGGCTGGCCGTAGGCGACTGGAAGGTCGAGGCGGCAAGGTGGCAACGCGAGAAGGCCGTTGCCGCGAAATGGGCTCATCAGGCCGGCTTCCGTTTTGCAGATGTCCCGCTGCGTTCGCGACCGGACTTGGAGTTCGTCGAACCTGGCGGGTTGCCAGAAGGACTCCGCCGGCTACGTTTCTTTCATGATTGGCCCGATTCCAGTGTGCTCAGTATTGCCTGGATGACGGAGAGGATTACCCAGACCGGAGAGATCCTGCTGTTTCGCTACGTCGTTGGAGATGTGGACGGCCCGGAGATTTCGAATCTGGCAATGGCTTTCCACGACGAGCGATTATCCCTTCCGGAATTTGTCCTGGACCTGCGTTTGCCGATGGATAATCCGCCGTTGGATCGGCCTCCGTGGTCTTGGGTGGCAGGCCGCGTGCCGCGAAAAAGGCAAGTGCCTTGGAAAGGCCGCCCGGCTTTCATGGAACGCTTCGTGTTGTACGGACCAGATCCGGCTGCCATCGAGCCCCTGTTCACGAAAGAACTACTTGATTTCTTTGAGTCGGAATGCATGGTCGGTGATCCGCCGGCAGGATACTCGCTGCAGGCACGGCGCCGGTGGCACGCGCGTGCATGGGCAAACACTTGGTGCGTGGAAGGCAACGACGGCTGGCTGCTCGCGTACCGTCCAACAGTCGACGAGAGGAAATTCGAGCCATTGCGGCCCGGCGACATTGATTCCCTGTTGGAAGCAGCCACGCGAGTATTTCTGGTGTTTGCCAAGACCGAACGCAAAGCGGGCAACACATAGAGCAAGGGTCTCATGACTGTATCATCCAACGCTGACCGCTCTGCTTTGACTGCATGGATCATCGACCATGACGCACTCCAATGATGATTCGACAACACCAAGCGATCCGGCCGATCGGATGTCGGAATCCGGCTGGATCATCGAACCGACCGAGTCCGGCGGCGTGCGCATGCGGTTGGGTGCCGCTGTGCGAGGCTGCACGCTCGGTTGCTCGTTTTGCCTTCTACTTCTGTTTGGCCTGTTTGCGGCGTTCATGTACTTCGTCGGCGGGAGACTCTGGGAAGACCCGCCGGAGGACCGAATCGCGTTAGTCTTCCTCACGCTGATCTCACTGTTGATCCTCGGAACGATCGGGCTGGCAGTCGTGGCGATTGTGCTGCAAGTCCTGTGGCTGATGTTGGCTCGCGAGGAGTGGGAAGTGGGCACAAACCGGCTCGAAATCCGCCGACGATTGCTGGGATTCTCCTGGGGCAGCCACCACCGGGACGGCGTGTTGCTGTTAGAGGCGAATTACCGAAAGGACGAAGCACGGCCGTTCTGGCAACTGGCGGTGAAAAGTGACGGCCAGAAACGCTACCTGATTCGGGAGGGAGCGATCTCCGTTCACGGCACCGCGATCGGTTTTAAGCCGTCGCGCGAAGTGGTCGAGACGATTGCAGAGCTGCTCGCACAACACACGGGTTGGTCTGTGACTTGGGCAGAAAGCGAGGCGGCCGAGGCGGTCCGGTCTACCGCGGAGCGACGCGAGCTGCCCGCCGAGTTGCGTGCGGCGGGCTTCCTCGCCGGCGTGGATGAGCGACTTCGCTTGAGGATTCGGCCGCCCACACGGGGGCAATTGATTTTCGGCATCGTGCTAGTGGTGCTTGGAGGAGGCTGGACGGTGTTGCTCGCCGGCGCGACGAAATCGTTTGTCCTGGAATCCGACTTTGCTCAGCAGCCACTCGTGAACTTGCCGTTCCTATTCCTCATGGCAGCGATGCTCATGGCGGGCGTCGTCGCTGCGCTCCTGGGTGTCGTGATCATCTTCGGCCGGGAACGTTGGATCCTCGATCGCAATCTGTTCATCGTCCGCTCGCGGCTGTTCGGGTGGAAGTCCGAACAGCAGTATGTGGACGGAACATTCAACTTGGCGCGTGTTATCACCAAGAATGATGATGAGAGAGTCTGGAGGTGGGAACTCCAGCTTCAAGACCAAGCCGGCGGAGTGCTCAAGGACTTGCGCAGCTACCCTGACGACGACGTGCCGCGGCTGCTTGGCGCCGTGCTGTCAGAATGTACCGGCTGGCCACTGCGCGAGGCAGAGGACTTAACCACGTGAGAGACGCTGCCATCTCTCAATTTAGAAGGAGTGTTACGGTGTCATGACATCGGAGCAAGCGAGCAAGAATCCCTGGTGGTCATACACGATCTTGATCATGTTTGTCGCCTGCTTTGCGGGCGGGCTGTTCGCGCCGAATCTGTTCGCGTTCGGCACGTTGGTAATGATGCTATTTGGCAGCCTTGGTTGCCTCTTCTTTCTGGCCATCGGTGTGTTCATCTTTTGGACTCGGCTGAGCGCCGAACGGCGGTATCGGGCTGTCGACGCCGTGGTGCTGTCGAAGCGTACGGAATGGAAGGATACACCGGGTCCGGATGACAGTACGATGCGGACCCATGGTCCAGTGATCGAGTACGAGTACAAGGTGGGCGGAGCGACATATCGCAGCAGCACGGTGATGTCCGGCGGAGGTCGAGAGAAGCGCAGCGGTCGCTGGGCACAACGTCGGCTCAGCCGTTACGAAATCGGCCAGACCGTCCAGGCGTATTACAGTGAAGAAGAGCCGTCGCGGGCGTTTCTGATCAAAGGAGACTACGGCGCCACGCCTTTTGCGTTGCTGAGCATTGGCCTGGGTGGTCTCGGCATATTGGCGTGGGTCGCGAGCATGATAGGCGTCCTGCTTCCGTTCACAGGCGTTACAGTCGTGGTTTCAGCCGGCATCGTCGGCTGGTTCGTGCGGCAGATTCGGAGGACGTTAGTTGACGTTCGGGAGCCATCTGCCACTGGTGAAAAAGGAATGGATTAGAGCCGTTATGGAACACGTGCTAACGGCATGATGTCGACCAATACTCTTTGCGAAAGGGAGAATTCATGAAATTCGCGCCCAAGAAACAGTGTGTCGTATTTCTGCTGATGGCTCTCTTGCTCTGCGGTTGCCCGAGCGACTCCTCGCAGTCTCAATCGGCAGGGAGCGGGAAGGCACTGCAATCGGGCGCAGCGTCTTCGGATGCAGCGAACAAGGAACCGACGAAAGACGATCCGTCAAACCCTCAAGAACGGCAGCCGCAGACGGAATCACCTGAAGACCGTCTGGCCCGTCGGGTTGACGAACTTGCGACGCATCTCGCGTCGACAGATTTCAGCGCGAATCAGAAGGCCATGCAGCAGTTGATTAGATTGGGGCCGGATGCGGCGATTTCGTTGTGGGAACGGTTGGAGCGAGCTCCCACCGACGATTCGGCTAACTCCCGCCTATACCGAGGGCGCTTGCTGATAGTGCTTGCCCAGTTGCGTAACCCTGCATTGATTCAACCGACATTCGAGAAGTTGACACAGCCGGACCTTGGGCAGAAGATCCGCCCGGATTATGAGGCCGTCCTCAAGGAATTGGGAGACCAGTCGCGTCCAGTGATTGATCGGCTGGTCCAACATGAACGCGCAGAGGTCCGGGAAAGCGGTGTTCGCCTGTTGGCAAACTTCCGAGATCCAGAAGCCAAGAAAGCGTTAATAGCAGCTTTGCAGGACGAGTCCTCTCGAGTTCGTGTCTTCGCCGCCTCCGGCCTGGCTACTGGCAAAGATAGTGAGGCCCTCGGTGTACTGAAAAACATGGTCCAAGATGCAGATGTGGAGGTTCGCATGACGGCACCGTTGGCTTTGAAACACTACGACGCTGATATCGCAGTGCCTGTTCTCGCCGAGTTCCTTGAAGATTCCGAGGCCGTGGTACACTGGAATGCGCTCCTCGCCTTGAGCGCATTCAATGAGAGACGTGCGTTGGAGCTGATCGGCTCGGAACTAAGGAAGGGAGACCCCACTACCCGTGGGAGCGTCGTCTGGACGTTCATTCGCATGAATACTCCCGAAGCCGCTTCTGTCTTGGGCGAAATGCTCGAGGATGAAGACCCGGAGATTCGCAAACAAGCGAGATTCGCTCTCCAGAAGATGAAGACGCCGGAGGCCAAACGCATTCTGGAACAATCGCCCCAGGAAGACCACGCCGAACAGGTCACGGATCCCGTCCGAGAGATAGAGCTTCGGACCCAGTGCAGCAATCAACTCAAACGCATCGCCGTCGCCATGCACAACTATCACGAGACGCACGGCAGATTCCCGCCGGCAGCCGGCTATGGCCCCGATGGCAAGACGCCGCACAGTTGGCGCGTCGCGATACTGCCCTTCCTGGGACAAGCAGAATTGCACAAAAAATACAACTTCAACGAACCGTGGGACGGCCCCAATAACGGCAAACTGCTGGAGGAAATCCCGGCAGTCTATCGCTGCCCGAAAGTGGACGGCGACTCGACTTACTCATCGTATTTCGTGCTGACTGGCCCGACCACAGTCTTCTGCGGGCCAGAGGGAACGAGCAAACGGGACATCATCGACGGAACAAACAGCACGCTGTTGGTGGTCGAGGCGAAGCAAGAGATTCCGTGGACAAAACCTGAAGACATTTCCTACACGCCGACCGGGCCGCTTCCCAAACTCGGCGGTATGCACAACGGCGGATCGTACGCCAGTTTCGCCGACGGGTCAGTGCGTTGGATTGGTGACAGCACACCGGAGAAGAACCTCCGGGCACTTTGCACCAAAGCGGGCAAGGAACCGTAGTCGTTCCCACTCGAACCGTAGAAAGGTGTCTGAAATGGACAAGCATCGACGCGGCATCGGCGGCCTCTATCTGGTGGTCGCAATTATCTCTGTCATGGGCGGCGTTCTGGAAATCGCCAACAACCCGAATCCTGGCGTGGTACCTGTTGTCTTTTTCGCGCAAGCCGTTCTTTTCACGGTCTTGGGCATGCTGCAGTTCGGAAAACATAGCTAACCTTTCTTCTGGTTCCCAAGCTCCGGCTTGGGAACCGATCCAGCGCGAAGCTCTGCTTCGCTTGACGGGAAGCATAGCTTCCAGGAGGTACGTTCCCAAGCAGGAGCTTGGGAACGAGAGCAACGAGAGCACAACAGCGATAAAACGGAGGAATGTACGATGGGTGATTCTGTGAGCGCGATGTTTGCGGTTGCGGCGTTTGGAATGCTCTGCTTTCTTTGGTCCCACATTACAACACTTCGGAAGCGTCTCGCACGCGTCGAGGGAAAACTGGATGTGTTACTGAAGAACGCCGACCTGCAGTACGATCCATTCTCAGACATTCCGAATGATGTCGCCGACGCAATTCGATCCGGCAACAAAATGCTGGCGATCAAACTGTACCGCGAAGCGACTGGCATCAATTTGGCGGACGCGAAAGAGTTCGTTGAAGATCTTCAATGCCAGAGCGGAGTCGGTGACGCTGCATCAGCGAATCTCGTCGCCCTTACGTTCATGCTTATGTTAACAATGGGTGTTTGCTCTGCTGTGTGTACGCTCGCAACGCTGTTGATACTGCGCCCGAATCCCGGCAGCTTTCTCGGTTTTATTCCAGCCGTCATTGCCGGGATGGTTGGAGCATTCGCCGGGATGGGGATCTTCTTTGCCATTTACAAATCAAGACAAAAGCGTAAATCAAACGCTGCTAACAAGTGAAATGCCATGAACACAACCACTGTCCTGCGTGCTCTGGTGATGCTTGCTGTAATGCCGGCCGTTGCCTGGGCCAATGCTGGGCCGCCGCATGTTCCCGGGCGTCTGATCGGCGAGCCTAACGGTCTGGAATCGGTGGCCATCAAACACGAACGACTGACCTTTGACCTGCGTCCCTTGGCCGGTGGCGGGTCCGCCCAAGTCGAAGCTCTGTATACAATCGAAAACACGGGCGAGGAACGCACCGTCGACCTGGTTTTCGTCAGTGGTCCCATGGTTTCCGACTCGGCCGCCGTGGTATTGGACGATCAGCCGATCGCCGCTGTCTGGAAGAAGGTCGACGCTCTGCCACCCGCCTGGCAGACGCCCGATTCAACTCCTGCGATCGGTGGCAAGGGAACGTTGCCCTACGAAGCAGATGCGGCTTTGGAGATACCGCACTTTTCGATCACCCTCAAACCGGGAGCCCACCAGCTTCGCGTGAGTTATTCCGCCAAGCCAACGTCTTACGCCACCGGTGGGTCGCCGAGGCTCTACTGGCAGTTGGCCTACATTTTGGCGCCCGCACGTGAATGGGCTGGTTTCGGTGGCCTTGACGTCCAAGTGCAACTTCCCAAGGGCTGGCGGTTTGCCAGCACGCTGCCGTTGACACGCGCGGGCGACCAGCTCACAGGCTCGTTCGGCGAACTCCCGGCGGACGCGATTGCGATGACGGCTCAGGCACGTGGCATGCCGATCGTCGGAGCGGTCGTGTTTTGGTCCAGTAAACTGCTGCTGCTCGCCTGCGTTGTGGGCGGCCCGGTGATTCTCTGGCGTTTGGGGAGACGCATCGGTCGCCTTCGAGGCCGCCGCTTGCGATCGGTCCTCTGGGCGTTGGCTGTCTCGCCGTTTGCCGGAATCCTGTGGATGGTCGCACTGATCGTCTGCCTGGTGTTAGCATTTCAAGCTGACCTGTTCGTGACGGAAAGTCTACAACGCAGCCAGAACTACGCGAACGTTTATTTTCTTTTTTACGTCGGAATCCTCTGCACGTTAGCGTTTCCCGTGGGCCTGATCATCACCCTGGCGGGTGCCATCCCCTTTCGAGTATCGGTGGCCGCCGCTGGTAAAAATCACGCCGACGAGACGCAAGAATAAGTTTACGCACTCGGCGTTGCGAAATCATGCCAAGAAAAGATGTTCCAGGAACCGTTTTGCTTCCTAGCGTGAACTGAGGGTTTGAGCATGAAATCGTTTGCGATGAGAAACGGCGATTATCGCAGGTCGCAGCGGTGGACTCTTGAGAGTCGGTCGCGGCGTGTCGGCGTTTACGTGGCGAGAGAAGCTTGACAACCACTTTTTCTTTCAGCTTGGGAGTACAACCATGTTCAGACCAGTTCTCAAGGTTTTTCTTGTGTGTGTGTTCCTCTTCCCCGGCGGACTCGGCTGTGCGCAGAATCCGGAAACAGAACAGAAGGCGAACCTAGCAGGTTCCGCCGCCAAGCCAGCCGCCGAAACGGCATCGAATGTTGACGAGAGTTCGGAGCCCGCGAAGGAATTGCAGACGGACGAGGCGGACTCGCTGCGTTTCCTCTTGATCCCGTTTTTCCCCAAGATGCCCTTCAAGGTCGAATCGGTCACGTCCGATGGATCCGTCCGCATTCGTGTCCAAATCTCGGAACAGATGGCACAGAGCTTAGCTCGCAGTGGCATCTCGCCAGGCGTGGCGGCCGCCATGATGTCCCAATTGACCGAAGGGTACTTTTTGGGCCTGAGCGGTATGCCGAAATCGGACGGGATGATGGTCTTCGAGGACATTCGGCGGGGTAACGTGGCCATCGACGACGTGAAGGTTTTCCGCGCCCAGGTGCTGCAGGTCGAAGAAGAGGGCCAAGCCGTGGTCCGCATTGGAGCTGCCGCGGCAGAGGATCTAAAGAAGGGTGATACGTTCCTTCTGGTCCGACCGGCCGGCTCCACCACGTCTCAGCTCCAGGCGACACCCGATCTGGTTTCTGTCGTCGACGGCATCGCGGAATCCACCGGGATGGCTTCAAGGACGGCTTCCAGGCTAACTCGGTCCACCAATAACCTGAAACAAATCGGACTCGCGATGCACAACTTCCATGACGTTTACAAACGCTTTCCGCCCGCGGTGATTTACGGCCCGGACGGCAAGCCGTGGCACAGTTGGCGGGTGTTGCTTCTGCCGTTTATGGAACAGAGGGCGCTCTACGATCAATACCGGTTTGACGAACCGTGGGACGGACCCAATAACAAACGGCTCTTGGAACAAGTGCCGCCAATCTATCAGGATCCCATTTACGGTGAAACCGAGGACGCCTACACCCATTACGCGGTGGCTGTTGGGAAAGGCACAGGGTTCCCGCCTGAGGGTCACAAGCTTTCCGAGAACCCGTCGAGAAGGATGTCGCTGGGCTCTGGCCGGCCAGCGGGTGCCAGGCGGTTGGCCGATTTCATGGACGGGTCCTCCAACACACTCCTGGTCGGATCGGTCAGCCCAGAGCGCAAGATTCCCTGGATGAAGCCCGAGGATGTGGTGTTTGACGAGCAGTTCTCCGGGCTAGGCAAGGAACAAGGCTTCGCGTCGCCCTACAAGACCGAGAAAGGCTCGGGCGGCGTATTCGTGTTCGCAGACGGTTCTGTGACGACCATTCGTGACGACATTGATATCGAACTGCTCAGGAATCTCGTCCAGATTGCCGACGGCCAACGGATCGGTGATATCCCAAGGCTGCAGCCGGTTCGTCGCTCGCGTTCCGAGCAAGTATTGGTCTTGACAATCCCACGAGACAAAGCTGGCGCACCTGCAAAGCTGACCATCGAGGATCTGCGCCCAAAAGAGGAAGTACCTGGAACAGCCCCCGCAACGCCTTCTGCCCCGTCGCCGGCAGCCGACGAAGCGGCCCGGAATATCCAGTCGACGAACAACCTGAAACGGTTTGGGGTGGCCATTCACAACTACCACGATGTCTACACTCGATTCCCTCCTTCCTATAGCACGGACAAAGATGGCAAGCCGCTGTTGAGTTGGCGAGTGCTCGTGCTGCCTTATGTGGAGCAACAGACGCTGTACGATCAGTTCCGCCTAGACGAGCCCTGGGACAGCAAACACAACAAGGAATTGATCGCGAAGATGCCGTCCATATTCCGGCCTCCCAACAGCAAGGCGGAATTGGGCAAGACGAACTACTTGGGCGTCAGCGGCCCGCAAGGCATCTTTCCCGGCCAGGACAAGGTCGCTATCAGGGACGTAACTGACGGGACATCCATGACCGTCATGATCGTAGAGGCGAGCGACGAGTCCGCCGTGATCTGGACAAAACCGGACGACTTTGTGCCCGATGCCAAAGATCCTAAGAAGGGAGTCCTGGGGCTGTGGAAAGGCGGATTCTATGCGTGCTTCACCGATGGTTCGGTGCAGCGTCTAAAGGAAACGATCGACAATGACACGCTTAGGGCATTGTTTACGCGCAACGGCGCGGAACCCCTCAGCCAGGCTGGCTTGGGCGGATTTCAGCTTGCGCCCCGTAGCCAAGTTCGAGTGTCGCCAAGTCCGCGGGTTCGGCCTGCGCCACCGGCTACCGCAGCGAGACCCTCGGCGAGCAGAAGCCGAGAAGTCGCCATTTCCGAAATCAAGAAGCTGGGTGGCATGTCGCTGACCAAGGGATACAAATCGAGTTGGTCGCCTGATGGAACCCGAGTCGTTTTCGGACTTGGGGCACCCGGTACCAACCGTGACGATTCTGGAGGACTGTCGATCCTCGATCAGAAAACCGCTAGAGTCAGCAAGCTTGTCGCACCAGGAAAAGACCCGGCATGGTCGCCGGGAGACGGAAAGCTGATCGCCTATGTCACCGGGAATGGCAACGCCGAAGAGCTGAAGGTTGTGGAAGCGTCCGGTGGCAAGCCGCGGAAACTGGCCGACGGGGGTTTTCCCACTTGGTCGGCCGACGGGAAGACGCTGTTCTTCCATTCGCGGAAACAGGGGAAGCTGATGGCCGTCCAGGTCGATGCCGAGAAGCCCGAGCCAACCGAGCTAATGGATATATCATGGTGGTACCCTGCGATTTCGCCCGACGGCAAACAAGTCGCTTACCGGTCGGGACGTCAAGTCCTGGTGGCCGACATCGCCAGCGGCAAGGTGTTGAAGAGGTGGCGATTCCCTGGGAGCGCCCGGGGGTTTCTGGCCGGATGGTCGACGGATGGAAAGCGAATCGGTTTCGGCGGCTACGGCGGCGCTGACGCCGTGGGTTTGTGGCTGGTCGATGTCGAGACTGGCCGAGGCAGGCGTCTGGCAGCCGGTCAGTTCACTATGCCGGACTGGTCTAGTGATGGATCCAAGGTTGCCTTGGATCTGCGTTCGAGCCAAGGCAACGAAGTCTGGATGTTTGACGCCAAGGCCCTCGAAAATCTGCAATTCGACGAGTCCCTCGTGGATCGCTACACCGTGCCAGAAGGCGACGTCAGCGAGTTATTGAAGTTCATTGAAGATCTGAAGAAGTTTCGTCCAGAGACGCCGCAAGAACGCGCCGAGCATCAGGTCAAGGCACAGACGACGCTCAGGCTGGCGGCGGAGAGGATACTCGCTCAGGACAAAGACCGGTGGTCCAAGGCTTGCCAGACGGCTCTTCGAGTCTTGTTGGAAATCCGTATTGCCAAGATCCCAGAGGGAGATCGCCGGCAGCAAGAGCAAACGGTCGAGTTCGTCAAGACATTCCTCAAGGCAAAACTCGAAAAGCAACTCGATACGCTCGATGTGAACTTGGCCATGGCGGCTGCTCGGGCACTGGAGACTTCCCGCAATCTGGAGTTGGCGGCCAAGGCGTACGGCCAATTTGCTGAACAGATTGCCGAGAGCGGGAATACGGAGTTCACAAAGACAGTGAAGCAAATGAAAGATGCAGCCAAACGACTGTCAGACGCGGAGAGATAGGGTATGAACCACGCTAGCCCGAAGCGCAAGCGAGGAAACAGGTTATGGCGAATCCCTAGCTGGCGTGTGGGGCTAGTGAATTCGTGGATTTCGCGTCAAAGTCGCGCTGTCCAATTGATCATTCTACGAATTACTGAGTTCTGCGCGCCCATCTCGCGAGTGTTTCACGCTTGTTGTGTTAGGGAGGAAGGACGAAGACTTGAACAGGAGAAAACAGAGGCAACGGAGAAGGCGGCAATTCCAACTCTGTTACCTCTGTTGCCTTCTGTTCAGAACCGATCGTGTGAATTTGGTGCTCATGTCGGGAATCAATGAAGTCCGTGCGCCCATCTCGGACGGGTTTCACGCTTGTTAGCGTAAGGAGTGAAACTATGTCAGGCAAAACAAATGATTCTTCCGTACGAGAACAGCGAGTAAACGAAGCCATCGCGGCATATTTGGAGGCGGTGGATGCCGGTGGAGCGCCGGATCCAGAAGAGTTTATCGCCGCTCATAGCGAAATCGCCCCCGAGTTGGAATCGTTCTTCACCAACCGTGACGAGTTTGAGCGGATGGCTGAACCGCTTCAGACGGCGGGCGACGCCGCTCCGAGCCCTCAAGCGGATGATCCCACGCTGCCTCCGACTGATCAACCTACCGAAGCTCCGACCCTCGCGCCAACGGAAACGGCTGGCGTGGCGATTGGTACGATGCTGCGCTATTTCGGCGACTACGAACTACTGGAAGAGATCGCCCGGGGCGGGATGGGCGTTGTGTACAAGGCGCGGCAAGTCACTCTGAACCGCATCGTCGCGCTGAAGATGATCCTGGCTGGGCAACTGGCCAGCGAAGAAGACGTCCAGCGATTCCATGCCGAAGCCGAGGCGGCGGCCAACCTGGACCATCCTGGCATCGTGCCCATCTTCGAGGTGGGCGAGCACGAAGGGCAGCACTATTTCTCGATGGGCTTTGTCGAAGGCAGTAGCCTGTCTGCGAAGGTTGCGGACGGCCCCCTGCCGCCTAAGGAAGCGGCAGAGCTCGTTCGCGCCGTGGCCGAGGCGGTGCAGTACGCTCACGACAACGGTGTGATCCATCGCGACCTGAAGCCAGCGAATGTGTTGTTAGCTGGCAGCGATCAGCAGTCAGCTATCAGCCGTGAGAAAGAGATTTCTGATCCGAAGCTGAGAGCTGACAGCTTACGGCTGACAGCTTGTGTTCCAAAGGTCACCGATTTCGGACTCGCGAAGAAGGTCGAAGGCGACAGCGGCCTAACGGCGACTGGACAGATCCTCGGCACGCCCGGCTACATGCCGCCAGAGCAGGCGTCGGGCAAGATCGACGAGGTAACCGAGACGGCGGACGTCTATTCGCTCGGCGCGATTCTGTACTGCCTGTTGACCGCCCGCCCGCCGTTTCAGGCGGATAATTCTCTGGACACACTTATGCAGGTACTGGAGCAAGAGCCGGTGTCGCCGCGCACGCTGAACCCGAAAGTGCCGCTCGATCTGGAGACCATTTGTCTGAAGTGTTTGGAGAAGGATCGCCGCCGCCGATACGACTCGGCGCGCGCGCTGACCGAGGAACTGGAACGATTTTTGGACGGCAGGGCGATTCTGGCCCGCCCCATCAGTCGCCCGGCGCGTCTCTGGCGGTGGTGCAAGCGGAAACCGGCCTTGGCAACAGCCAGCGGGCTGGCGGCGCTGGCCACGGCCGCGGCGCTGGTGACCCTCTCGATCGCGGTGGTACTGGTCACGCGCTCGCGAAACAAGGCCATCGGCTTGGCCGAGGCCAATGCCCGACTGGCCGACGAAAAGGGCCACCTCGCGGACGAAAAGGGCCACCTCGCGGACGAAAACGCCGCCATGGCCAAGACCGAGCGATCCTTACGAAAGACGGCCGAACGGCAGACGGCCACCCTGTTTTTCGAGCAGAGTTACAGCAAATGTGGGCAAGGCGACACGGCCCGGGGAATGCTCTGGCTGGCACGCAGCATGCAGGAAGCGCGAAGGGCAGACGTGCCGGAGTTGGAGCAGTCGGCCCGTCTGCAACTGGCCGGCTGGCAGGGCGCGCTGCATCCGCTGCGGTGCGTGCTACGACACGCACCGCCATCTCATCATAGCTTGGCAGCTTCGTCGGTCGTGTTTGGTCCCAATGGAAAAACCGTGCTGGTCGCTCAAGGAACCACCGCGCAGCAGTGGGACGTCGCGACGGGCAAGCCCGTGGGGCCATCGTTGGACCATCAAGCCCAGGTGACAACCGTCGCCTTCAGCCCGGACGGCAAGACAGTGTTGACCGGCGGCGGCAATACGGCGCGGCTGTGGGATGTGGCAACCGGCAAGGCCAATGGCCCGGCGCTGGAACGTAAACAGCCGATCAACGCCGCGGCCTTCAGTCCCGATGGCGCGATGGTGCTCATCGGATGCGGGGTCGTAGGCCAGGTCGTGGGACCGGAGAAGCCCATCGGAGCGCAGTTGTGGGACGTGGCAACTGGCAAGCCAACTGGTCCAACATTGGAGCATCGGGCGTCGATCAACGCGGTAGCCTTCAGTCCTGATGGCAAGGTCCTGTTGACGGGAGGTTGGGACAATACGGCCCGCCTGTGGGACCCAAAGACAGGCAACGCGATAGGGCCACCACTAATACACGATTCTGTGCTCAGAGCCGTAGCTTTCAGCCCCGACGGCAAGGTTGTGGTGACGCATGTCAACGATGGATCAGCACAACTTTGGGACGCGGAAACGGGTAAGCCCACAGCCCTGTCAATCAAACGCCAAGGCTACATTAGGGCCGTGGCCTTCAGCCCTGACGGGAAGACGATGATAACCGGCCTCGCGGACAATACGGCGCGACTGTGGGAGGTGGGAACGTGGAAGGCTCTCGGTGCACCGCTGCTACATCAAGGGATGACGATGGTCACCGCGGTGGCGTTCAATCCCGACGGCAAGTTCGTGCTGACCGGGGGCGGCAACACAGCGCGGCTGTGGGACCTGGCCACCGGAAAGCCTATCGGTCCGGCCCTTGAGCATCTAGGCACGGTGGTGGATGTGCGTTTCAGTCCTGATGGGAAAACCATGCTGACCGACACGTATGACCACACGGCGCGGCTGTGGCAGGTTGGGCCGGGCACCGCCAAGAACAGGACACTGGATTGCGAAGGTCCGCTCACCGCCGTGGTATTCAGCCCCGACGCAAAGACCCTGTTGACCGGCAGTCTGCAGGGCCCGGCGCGCCTGTGGGACGCGCAGACGGAAAAGCCCATCGGCCCGCCGCTACAGCATCGCGGATTAGTCGCTGCCGCCGTCTTCAGTGCGGACGAGAGAATTGTTGTCACCTCGACATTACCATTCGTGGGACTCGAAAAAGGTGCGAGAGTAGCTCAGTTATGGAACGGGCGCACCGGCGAAGCGGTGGGCCCGCCGCTGGAGCACCGCGGCGTGGTCACCGCGGTGGAGTTCAGCCCCGATGGAAAGACTGTGCTGACCGCCGCGACGATTCTGGCCCAGGCGGGATCGTCGATTGGCGGGACGATCCACCGGGCGCGGTTATGGGATGTCGCCACCGGCCAGCCCGCCAGTCCACCGCTGGAACATCAAGGACTAGTGGGTGCCGTCGCGTTCAGTACCGATGGGAAAACCGTACTCACCGTCTCGTCGGGTCAGCGTCGCGCCGGCGACTGGAACTCGCCCCCCGTGCTGGCGCCAGAGCTACGACGGTGGGACGCGGCCACCGGCAAGCCGATCGGTGTCGCATGGCAGTATCACCATCCCGATCTTGCCTCCGGAACGCTTGCCTTCAGTGCGGACCGGCGAAAGGTGCTTGCGCGGACGAAATTTGACGCGCGCCTATTGGATGTGGCGACTGGAGAACCGTTAGGCCCGGCAATCCAGCATCCAGTCGGGCACAGCGTCATAGCACTCAGCCCCGACGCAAAGACCGTGCTGACCGGGGGCAGAGACCAGACCGCCCGATTGTGGGTGGCAGCCACCGGCAAGGCGCTCATCCCACCGCTAAAACATCCCGGCCCAGTGACTGCCGTCGCCTTCAGTCCCGACGGGAAGACGGTGCTCACGGCCAACGAAGGCTACGATAGGTCGGGCGAGATCGGAGAGGTGCGGCTTTGGGAATCGGAAACAGGCAAGCCATTGCATCCACCACTCAAGCAGGAAGGCCGGATCTGGAGGACCGCCTTCAGTCCCGATGGAAAAACGGTGTTGACCGGCGGCCAGGGTGGATTTCCGCCGGGAGCAGTAGGAATACCACGTAAAGGACTAGCACGCCTATGGAATGTCGAAACCGGCCAGGCGCTGCACCCGCCGTTTGAGCACAAGCGTGCGGTAGTGGCCGTGGCCTTCAGTCCTGACGGCAAAACTGTGATCACCGCCAGCGCGGACAAGACAGCGCAACTGTGGGTCGTGGCCACGGGCAAACCTCTGGGGGATCCCCTGGAGCATCAAGGCAAACTCAAGGTCGTCGCCTTCAGCCCCGACGCAGGAACCGTGATAACCGGGGCCGAATGCCCGATGAAGAGACTGGCCGAAGCCCGTGCGTGGGAGGTGGCTACGGGAAAGCCAATAGGTCTGACGTTCGAGCACGAAGAAGATGCGATCCGAGCTCTCGCCGTCAGCCCCGACGGGAGAATAGTGCTGACCGGGACCGAACGAAACAAAGCCCACCTGTGGCAGGTCGCGACGGGGAAGCCCCTCACTCCGCCGCTGGAGCATAAAAGCGAAGTTACGGTCGTGGCGTTCAGCCCCAACGGAAAAACAGTGCTCACGGCGACCGAGCGGACCGGTGCCCACCTGTGGGACGTGGCGACCGGCAAGCCAATCGGCGCGGCCCTCAAACATCAGAGTGCGGTGACGGCCGTGGCCTTCAGCCCCGACGGAAAGGCCGTGTTGACGGGCAGTAATGACAAAACGGCGCGGCTGTGGGATGCGGCAACCGGCGAACCGCTCACCGCGCCTTTTCAGCATCAAGGCCCAGTTGCCGGCATCGCGTTCAGTCCTGACGGCAAGACCGTTTTGACGGGAAGCTCGGACAAGACGGCGCGGCTCTGGGACGTGGCGACGGTCAGCCCTATAGGCCCGCCTTTGCAGCATCAAAGCCCGGTCGGCCAAGTCGCCTTTGGTCCCGGCGGACAAACGGCCCTGACGGCGACGGCCGAGGCGACTGTCCAGTTATGGGACCTGCGAACCAGCAAGGCCGTTGGCCCGCCGCTGGAAGGTCGCGCTTTCACTCCCGATGGGAGGGTTGCGCTGACGGGCGCAATGGAGGGCACCCTGCGGCTGACAAGAATCCCCGCGCCGATGGACGGCGAGCCCGATCGACTCGTCTTATGGACCCAAGTCCTGACCGGCATGGAACTGGACCAAGCCGGCGGCGGCCACGTGCTGGACGCACAAACCTGGCAGCAACGCCGCCAACGCCTCGAGCAACTCGGTGGCCCGCCCAACGAAGCGGCCCAAGCCGAACCCGCGGTCGAACAAGTTGGCCCTGCCGACACCACAAACTCGACGTCCGAGATGGCGGCGGCGCCCGCGCACGGCCAGCCGCAACAGCCGGCGCCGCTGCGGCAGTGGACGGATCGGACAGGCAAGTTCAGCATCGAGGCCAGATTTCTGAGGCTACAAGATGGAAAAGCCGTCCTGGAGAAAAAGGACGGCACGACGATCCAGGTGGCACCGGAGCAGCTCAGTGCCAAAGATCAAGAGGATATTCGAGCACGCGCGAGCAAGGCGTCAAACCAGAAGGAAGGAGATTCGATCAAATGAGACATTTCTCCTACGCACCAGCGATCTTGTCTGCGGCATTCTTTCCCTTCGTTCCCAAGCTGGAGCTTGGGAACGAGGGGAACACAGTGGTGTCATCCCATTGATGCCGTGTTGATGAAGGGGAGGCCATGAAACAGGAGACCAATGCCATGTCAAGTGCGTCGCGGTCTGTTCGAGCGAGCTCATTCCTCGCGGCGCTTAGCTTCTGGCTTGGAAGCATAGTGCTTGGCATTCATATCGCTGCCGAGGGCGCAATCACTTCCTCGCCGACAAGCTACGAACACGGCCCGGTCGCCTTCGTGATCGGTACGTGCATGGTGAGCGTCTTCTTGGCGTTCATGGCAATCGCATTCTTGATTGCCGTGATTGTCTCTCCCAAAACGCCCAAACGAGACTCCCGGCGTCTTTATTGGCTTTCTGGTTCGTTGGG
>JADHUC010000182.1 GCA_016784735.1 Pirellulaceae bacterium
CGTTGCGGTAGTTCTTGACCGTCGATGGTTGGTAAAAGCGGATTCTCATTTCGCGGACGATCTTCCGCAGAAACTCGCCCGCGCTCGGGCGCCCCTGCACCACGGGAGCGACATTCGTTAATTGATCTTCAACTCGAGCCCGCGGCGCGTAACGCCCTCGCGCTGGAGCGTAGGGCTTGCCGTTGCTGTAGGTGGAAACAGACCTTGAACTGGTCGATCGGGTTCGAGCAATCAAGGCCTCGTCCTTTGGGTAAGGCGAGCAGACAAGGCGAATATCCCCAGTTGGCGCCATCCCGCTGGCGGGCGTGAAGGGGACAGTCCCATTTTCGCTCCGCAGAGCCTCCGCGAAAATCGGGACAGTCCCCGACCGCCGGTACGCATTTTGTGTCCGCACGCCGACACCCGAAACCTGACACCCAGCTACCTACTTCACCTCGGCGGCATAGTACCGTGCGTTCAGCGGCTCGCCCGTGGCGTAGCGCACGAAGTTGGGCCATGGCATGGCGTTGCCGGGCTTGAACACCTTCTGCTTCAGAAAGTCGCCGAACTCCTTGCGGCCGTTGAAACTCAATTCGGCAGTTGGACCCTCGTGGCCGGCCAGCTTGGCCAAGGTGTTTCGCAGTTGAGCCGCAAATAACTCGCCAAGCATGTAATTGTGATAATAGACCGGCGCGATGGTGAAGTGCGGTTTGGCGGCCCAATCCGGCAGATCGCGATCCGCGGGGCGCGTGAGCATTTGAAAACGCTCCTTGTAGTCCCACCACAACGTGTTCAGATCCTGGTCAGGGTTCTCGTACAGCGACTTCTCGAAGTTCAACATGACCATCGTCCAACGGGCGAAGATCAACTGCTCGCGGCGGCGTTGTTCGAGGATCGCGTCGCCAAGCTCCTTGGTCCGCTCGGGTTCGGCATCTGCGTAGGCGATCATCCAAGTCGGGTTCTTGGCCAACGCGCCGAACAGCATGGCTACGCCTTCCGTCGTAAACGCGTGGGACGGTTCCCGCAGGTTGTAGGGCAACTTGCGATCTACGAGCAGGTCGTAAACCGCGTGGCCTTCCTCGTGCATCTGCGTATCCATCCATTCGGCCGTCGGCTTGATGTTGCACAACGTGCGTACGTCGCCGGCGCGGTCGATGCTGATACAGAACGCGTGTTGATCTTTGCCCTCGCGTTCGTACAGATCGCTTCGCTTCAAAACTCCGTCGATCGGCAGCCCAATGTCGTTGTAGAACACGCGAGAAATCTCGACGATGTCTTCCTTGGCTTTCTTGTCGTAGAATTCGTCCAAGTCGACTGCGGCCGACGGCGGTGCGGCCTGGAAGAACGGATTATCGTAGTGCCACGGTCGCATTCCTTTGGGCTTGATGCCGAAACGCTTGGCCAATTCGCGATCCATTTTGGCCTTCATCTGTCTGAACGGCTTGCGAGTCTGTTGTTCCAACTCGTCGAAGATAGCCAGAATCTGCTTGGGCTCGTGCTCCTGTAACCGGATTGCCATGTCCCAGTAGTTCTCGAAGCCCAACTGGGTTGCCGCCTGGTTGCGGATCTTGGCCAATTCGACCAGCTTCGGGCCCACGACACCGCCTACTTGCTTCAACGCTTCCCATGCCTCCTTCCGCCGGTCCGAGTCGTCCTCTTCTCGGAGCACCTCCAGCAAGTCGTTGTTGGAGTACTCCTTGCCGTCCACTTCCGCCCGGTACGTGTTGAACAATCGCTCGATCTCGGTCGACAGGTTGACCATCTTCTCTAGCAAATCGGCCGGCAGTTGATTCCGCTTGTACGCCAGTTCCGCCACGTGCAAAGCCCGTGCCTCGACTGGATGAAGCTCTTTTCGCACGCTCATCAGCTTCCTAATGCGTTTGTACGTTTCCGCATCGCTGTGATACTTCTTCAGGGCCAACGACGCCACGGCAGACGCATCAAAGTCCTCCTTCTTGCCCGAGTTTGCAGCCGTCCACATTGCCAGACTTGCTCGGATCTCCAGCTTGGCGAGTTCATTCCAATAGTCCCGCAGAAATGCCTTAGCGTCGGCTTTCAAATCGTTTTTCTCCTTCTCCGAGAGGGCCTGCGACGTCGGGTTGTCGTCGGCATCCTTTTCTTTTGCGGAAACACACGTCCCATTGTCGCAGGCCAAAACCAAGCCAACGACGGCAGTGATCAATGCCATTTTGCTCATCATTCGTCTCCTGGCGTTTGTGCGAAAGTTGGGATTACCATAACATGATCCGGTGTAAGCGAACAGATCCAACGAGCTTAGGGAGACGATGGCCGTGTGTCCTTCTTTCCGCACGATTGTGATCACGGTCTGCGCGTTGTGGTTGAGCGTATCAGTGCAAGCCCAACAGGCACCGGTTTCGCCAACCGTGACGTCCGCCGATCGAGCGTATTTCGAACGATTCATCAAGATAGCCGAGCCGGAAGGCCCCAGACGTCCCGATCGCCTGCCCCAGTACATCGAGTTCTTCAAGCGAGAGATGATCAACGATGTGCGACTGTTCGCTTTTGATGTCCAGGTGGAGCCGCACGCCGATGGCCAGATTGTTGTAAGAGGCTACGTCGAGTTCGAGGAGAATCGCTCCGCGCTAATCAAGTATCTCCGCTGCCTGGGCTTTGACCGAGTGGATGACCGGACAGAAGTGCTGCCGTCGGAAGATCTTGGCCCGCGGCAATTCGGTTTCGTCAAAGCCGCACACAGTCTTAGCTTTGACCGCCCAAGTGCCCAGAGTGAGGTGGTGAGCGACTGCCTGCTGGGTTCGCCGCTGTATCTTCTGAAGGAAATGGAAGAAGGATACTACCTCTGCCATAGCGACGAAGGCTACGTTGGCTATGTTGCCGCAAATGACGTCCATCGCGTGGATGCGAAGCAGTTTGCCCGCTACGTGAACGGGCCCCGGATGTTTGTGCGGAAAGACTGGGAAGCCTCGGAAACGCGTTTGCTGCCGGTCGGTTCTCGGCTGAAGTGTGCGGGCCGCGAGCAAGACAATTCAATCGTGGAATTGCCAACAGGCGAACGCGTTGCCATTCCCAACGATCGCTGCGAGATTCACGATGGCAATACCAACGGCCGAGTTGAACGCATACTCGACAACGCCCAGGGTCTGCTTGGCACCGGGTACCTTTGGGGTGGAAAGACATCGCAGGGTGTCGATTGTTCCGGACTGGTTCAGGTTGCCTTTGGCGCCGAAGGGTTCAATCTGCCTCGCGATTCCAACCAGCAGGTCTACCTCGGGGCGTTGGTCGGCACGCGATGGTATCGGCAAGGTCTCCGGCCCGGTGATACGCTGTACTTCCTGGGCCGCCACGGAAAGATAAGACATACGGGGATCTATCAGGGCAATGGCAAGTATATCGAATCCGTCCGACCGGCCGTGCAGATAACCAGTTTCAATCCAGAAGACGAAGACTACAATGCCCGCCGCGCCGCTTCGTTTGCTTTTGCCAAGCGGCTGCTCGATTAGCGGAAGAACGCACAAAGAGCCCCTGCTCGGCTATGTCACCGCTTCGTCTTGATCTGCTCTTGCGGGGCCATCCAGCGGGATGCACTCGGTCTGCTCCTGCTCTGCAAGCCGTTGAAGGTCCTCGTTGCTGTATCGAGCGCGGATCGAGCCGGCTATTGTTGCACTGGCCAGTTGTTGGGCCACCCGTGGATCAACCTCCGTCGTTTTGGCCGCGGTGAAGTGGGGACGCGGCGTCGCGGCGCTGCCGTGATGTGGACGTAATTGCACGGCCAGCCTGGTTGTGCCGGCGACGAAGACGTCGCCGTCCAGCAGCTTGCACTCCTGGACACGTTGATCGTTCAACCAGGTACCGTTCGTGCTGTTCAGGTCTCGCAGCACACAACCGTCTTCCTGGCACTGGATCGAACAGTGTCGTCCCGAAAGGTATCTGTCGTCCGGGACGATCAGACTCGATTGGGCTCCGCGTCCAACGACACAGGTTTGACCGGGTGTCAACTCGGCCTTCACCCCTTCGAGCAGTCCCGTTTGTACTTCCAATATCGCCAACATGCCGTCCTCCCTGGTCCACTGCTCTTGCAGCGTCGTTTAGGAAGCGGACACATGAAATGGCTTGTAGTCCCGCCTTTAGGCGGTCTTGATGAAGCAAGAGACATCCTGGAAAACCGCCTAAAGGCGGGACTACGAACGGCGTCACGACCATTTCACGCATCGGCTCTATAGTCTATTATCGAAGTTCGCTGATGCATGTTGCGTGAAAAATGGCGAACCCGCGCTGAAACCGACCGTTACGGGGCCCGTGGGCAAATCACACTTGGAAATCCACCGAGATTTGCAGTATGCTGTGTTTGACAGACGGCCCTAGGCGACATAAGTTGCTGTGGCCCAAGTCTTTGCATGCTCGCATCTACCGCCGAGGTTAAGGAAGATGGCGGACCAATCGAACGACCCACAGCGGGATGAGGCAAGCGACAAGTACGGCGGTACGCTGCGTCCACCAGCCCAGGAGGGGGGCGTGCAACAGGGAGAAACCCCTGCGGAACCGCCGTTGAAGACGGTCGCCTCCCTGGAAGACACGAACATCGTCCATACGCTCGATCCGCGCAATCTGCCGCAGGGGGATCGCGAGCGCCTTGAGACGCTCGTCGTGCCCGCCCTAAGCCGACCGGACGAACCTCCGCCCCCTGAACAGGTTCCCGATCCGTCAGCGCAAACCGAAAGGCCGGATCAGACGGTGGTATGGGAGGGTGGCGGTGCCACCGAGGCCGATAAGCCTTCCGGCACGTCGGTGATCGAATCGCCTTCGGACACGCCGGTGCTGAACCACGAGGCGGCGTTACGCGAGGGCGAGGCGTCGAGGACTTGGGGGCATCTTGTCATCAGGCCCCGCAACCTGACGCGTACAACGGGTGAAGCTGAACAGAAGGGCTCGGATTACGAATTGCTCAGCGTCCTGGGCCGAGGTGCCATGGGCGTTGTGTTCGCCGCTCGACAGGCATCCATCAACCGGTCGGTCGCCGTGAAGATGCTGGCCCCGAAGTTGGCTGGCGACAAGAGGCAGCGAGATCAGTTCTTGGGCGAAGCCGTGGTGACCGGCGAACTGGATCACCCGAATATCGTGCCGATATACGACCTGGCCAAGAACCAGGAAGGCGCGCTGTTCTATTCGATGAAGCACGTCCGGGGCACGCCGTGGTCCCAAGTGCTCGCAGAGAAATCGCAGTTTGAGAATCTGGACATTTGGATGCGCACGGCCGACGCGGTGGCCTTTGGCCACAGTCGTGGCGTGATCCATCGCGACTTGAAGCCCGATAACGTCATGCTGGGCGACTTCGGCGAAGTGCTGCTAATGGACTGGGGCATCGCCGTATCTCGTGACATGCTGGACGACCCAAAGCTGAGCGAATCCAGCGGCTTGGCGGGCACGCCGGCTTACATGGCACCGGAGATGGCGGTCGAGGGGCCGCTTCGCCGCATCCGAGAGACGGCCGACGTGTACCTGTTGGGCGCCATCCTATACGAAATCGTGACAGGCAATCCGCCGCACCATGGGAACAACGTTTGGTTGTGCCTCCAGGCCGCAGCCAAGAACAAGATCGTACCGACCGACAAGACGGGCGAATTGTTGAAGATCGCCATGGCCGCCATGGCGACCGCCCCGAGCGATCGATTGCCCAGTGTTCAGAGCCTTCAGGACGCCGTGCGTGAACATCTGTCTCACACGGAGAGCAACGCGCTGGCCGCGCGCGGCGAGGAGGATCTGCGGCAAGCCGAACAAAGCGGCGACTACACGGATTACCAGCAGGCGATCCTGGCGTTCCGCGAGGCGTTAGAACTCTGGAAGAACAACTCCCGCGCGCAGGCCGGTCTAGAGGAAGCCTCGATTGCCTGTGCAAAGCGAGCTTTGCACACCGGGGACTACGACCTCGGGCTATCCGTCCTGGATCACAAGAATCCTCAACATGCCGGACTTGTGCGAAAACTGCGAGCCCGCCGCCGGCGCAGGCAGGGCGTTCGTTCGCTGATCACAATGCTGGTTGCCATCATCGCCGTTGGGTCGGTCGTTTCCGCTCTCTGGATCGAGGGTTCTCGACGGGCGGCCGTGTCCGCGCGAGAAGATGCAGAGTACCAACGCCAAGTTGCTGTGGACAACGAAGGAAAGGCGCGGGAAGAGGAGAAGAGGGCGCGGGAAGAGAAGGAGAAGGCCGACGTAGCGAAGGACGCTGCCTTGAAGGCACAGGCTGAAACGGAGGAGCAGCGCAAGAAGGCCGACGTAGCGAAGGACGCTGCCCTGAAGGCACAGGCTGAAACGGAAGAACAGCGCAAGCTGGCCGTTGCGAACGAGAAAAAAGCCACAGCGAACGAGAAAAAAGCCGTCGCTGCTTCCTATCGAGCACAGATCGCCTTGGCCGCTTCCCAGATCGACGCCAACGTCTTCAACCGGGCGAAGGCCGAGTTGGACGACATTGCCGCGAAGGCCAAGGATTCACCGCTTCTGGACCCTCCGCCGTGGGAGTACTTGCGTTTGCGGTACATGCTGCAGCTCAGCCAGCAGACCATCGACGTCGGCTCTCCAGTTAACAGCGCCGCTTTCGCTTCGGACGGCGCGTCGTTCGCGGCTGGCGGGGAAAGCAACCGTGTCGGCATTTGGCGGATGGGCGAGGACCAGCCGCACAGGACGATCCAGACCGAGTGGCCACAGGTTTCGGCGGTGTCCTTTCTCGCGGATAGTAGGCTGATCACTGTCAGCAATGGCCGTTTGGACGGCGATGGCGGCCAGTCGGCTTTTCCAACAGACATTACGGTTTGGGATGTGAACGACGGCGGGAACGTCGAAAACTTCGGCCTGGCGAACGAGCAGTGGGTTACCGGCATTTCCATCGACCAGAGTGCCGAGGGCTTCCGGTTTGTGGGCGGCTCGTTCAACAGACGCAACCAACTGTCTTCGCAGATATTGGCTGGCGGCGGCGTTCGGATCTGGGAAACGGGCAAAGAGGATCCTGAAACGCTTATCGGGCATAAAGACATCGTGTGGGACGTGGCGATTTCGCCCGATGGCGACACGATCGTGTCGGTGGACAACTTCGGCCATGCGATGATATGGCGACGGGATAGTGCCGGTGCGTTTCAACCGCTTCGGACGAGAGACCGGGGACCATTCGTGCCCCACGGCAACAAAGCGATTTACGCGGTGGAGTTCTCGCCCGACGGCCGATACGTGGCGACGGCCGGCGGTGACAACCGCGTGCTGGTCTGGAGTCACGACCATCTGGTTGACAATCGCAGCGAGAACGCGGATCTGGTACCTGAGGCTGTTCTCGTGGGGCACACGGCGCCAGTACTCTGCGTCGGTTTCTCGGCGAAAGGAGATCGATTGGCAACCAGCGGCGACGACGCCACTGTTCGCGTCTGGGATTGGCAAACCGGCGAACAAGTGTCCCTGCTCCGCGGGCACTCGAATTCGGTGCGATCCTGCATCTTTTGTCCAACGGACGACAATCTGGTGCTCACCGGAGGATTGGACGGCGAAGCTCGCATTTGGAACCTGGCCGATTACAGCGAGAAGCTGGTGCTTGATTCAGGTCCTTCCCAGGGAATCTTGGGAGCCACGTTCTCGGCCGACGGGACGCGACTGGTCACGGCTCACATCAGGGACACGCGTTTCGGCGCGGCCAAGGTCTGGGAACTGAAGATCGAGGACTCGAGGCTGAAGTTGGCACTTGGCAGTCCGATCCTCCTGGAGGAGGGCCATACTTTGCCAGTCGCGCATGGCGTTGTTTCTCGATACGAACGGACAGACAACTTGTTGACGATCGACGTTGGCGGCAACGTGCGAGTGTGGGACTTGGATCCAGCAAGGCAGATCTGCGGCTTGGCAGGCCAAAGCCAGGGACTCAGCCATCGCAGGTCGTTGCTGGCAACGTCCGAGGACGGCCAATGGATTCTGGTTGGCGGAGCCGGCCGAAGCGGCGGTTTCGGCGCGAGACTATGGAATCGTTCGCAGTTCATGCCGGGCAGCGAGCCCGCGGCGCACCAAACACTCGGCGGTCACGTCAACTTCGTCACAGCCGTTGCCGTGTCACCGAGTGGCCGATTCCTGTTTACCGGCGATCAATCGGGAGGAGGCATCCTGTGGGAGGCCGATCCCGGCGGAGGCCGCTTCGTGCAAGCATGGAGAACGCCGCCGTCGGGTATCCGCATTTCGATGGCGGAGTTCCTGCCCGGAGATACGCGACTGCTGTGCGCGTCCGCTTACCAGATTCGCCAATTCAACGTAGAAACGGGCCAGGAATACGAGGACGGTAGGCTGAATCACGGAGGCCCCGGCGTCCGGATCGTCTCGATGGTTACGTCGAAGGACGGCAAACGGTTGCTCGTGGGGTGTTCGCAGGGCGAAGCCGGCAGGGTCACCTTGTGGGACACGACTACACCCGATGGGAAAAACGGAAAACTGGACGAACGATCCTACTCGAACCGCGGGCTGAGCGCCGCCGCCATGTCGGCCAATGGCCAAAGTGCCTTGGATATCACTTCGACCAGCGGGTCCGCTCATAGCGTTGTCCGCCTATTGGATCTGACTGGCGAGGGGAAAATCGTCGAGAACAGAATTCTGGACCAACAAGAAAGCGGCGTCAATTCTGCGACGTTCCTGACGGACGACGCCACACGAATCGTGACCATGAGCGGTAACCGGGCTAAGTCTTGGGACATCACGGTTGATCCCCCGGCGCAGCTAAAGGAATTCGGCCCCAGCGGCATCGCGAACTGCGGCGAATTCTCGTCGGACGGGGCCCTTGTCGTCACGGCGCATGCCGACGGTATCGCGAAGGTCTGGGATGTGACGAAACGACAGATGAAATGCCGCCTGAGTGGTCGTCACAAAGGAAGCGTCAAATATGCGGTTTTCTCGCCGGACGACACGCAAGTGTTCACGGCCGGCTCGGACGGCACTGTCAATGTATGGGATGCCTCGACGGGTGAGTTCAAGGACGAGTTTTGCCAACAGCGGGCGGGTAAAGCGGTCAACTGTTTGGCGTTTTCCGCGGACGGCGAGTGGATTGTCATTGCGTCGGATGAGGGGACCGCAGAACTGTGGGAAGCAAAGACAGGAAACTTGAAACGCACGTTGGAAGGTCATTCCGGTCCTGTGGCTTGCGCCCGATTTTCCGTCGATGGGCGATGGATCATAACCGGCTCGGCGGACCAAAGTGCCAGGATTTGGGATACAGCTACGGGCTTGATTGCAGCGGAACTGAAGGGACACAGCAAAAGCGTGGCGGCCGTCGCCTTTTCGCCGGATGGGCGTAGGGTCCTTACCGGCAGCGCCGACGAAACGGCAAAACTATGGGCCATTCATTACGTACGTGAAGAAAATGGCGAAGCCACTGGGATCGAATCAGTCGACGAGGTCCTTTCGCTGCGCGGGCATCGCGGCGAGGTGACGTCGGTCGCGTTCTCGCCCGATGGCCGCAACGTCCTGACAGCCGGCCGCGATGGGCAGGCCGTTGTTTGGCCCTCGGCCAATCCAGAGTGATCGCGAAGCCCGAAAAAAGTTGACAACTTTTCTCGACAGACCTCGACAACATGAATTGAAGGGGGAGGAAACGCGAGACGATCGGATGGGGAAATCGCCCCGTCTTCCCGAATCACCTATTTCGACAATTCTCTTTACTGGAGGCGTGAAATGGCTGCTTACATCAAATTCGACGGTGTCGACGGGGAAGCCCAAGACAAGGATCACAAAAAGTGGAGCGACATTGTTTCGTTCACCCAGGCGGTCCACAAGCCTATGGGCGGTGCTACCGGTGCCACGCGACGGCGAGGCGACGTGGTGCTGGAGGACATTGGCGTGGTCAAGGAATTGGACAAAGCGAGTCCCAAGATTGCCGAGTCCGTGTGCAAGGGCAAGGTGTTCGACAAAGTGGAGATCCACGTCACCGCTTCGTACACCGACTCTGGGCGAATCACCTACTATGCCTATGAGTTAAAGAACGTCTTAGTGACTAGCTACAACATTGGCGGCAGCGGGCAGGCCGAGGAAGTCCCGACCGAGGAGATGTCGCTGAACTTCGAGGAAATCAAGGTCACTTACACCGAATGCGACGCCACCGGCAAGAAGAAGGGCAACGTCGAGTACTCGTGGAAGGTGGAAGAAGCCGAAGCCTAAGCCGGAGTTCCGTAGCAAATGCCGGTACACCCTGCCGGAATGAATCGCTCGCTACCCGTTCCGGAGCTTCATTTCCGGCGTACGCGGGGCGGCCCGAGTTGCTTATGCAGCCCAGGACGCCCTGCCTTTTTCGGCCAAGAATGATAGATTGACGTCTTGCGAGTGACACTCTCGCGTCTAACTAGGACATCGCTCAAGCGTCGGGTTAGTGAATGATCGTTTAACCGCAAGCCGGAGGCGTGCGCTGTTGCATGCGTTGTCCGACGCGCACGCCTCCGGCTTGCGGTTAAACGACGCGGCAGCGCCGCAACCGTACGTGGGGCACGATTCCATCGTGCCGAGGCACTAGCAAGACAGGGACAATCCGATGGCGCTCCAGCAAGCCAACCGCGCTTTGAAGCTAACCACGCCACTCGGCGAAGATGTGCTGCTGCTGACCGCCTTCGAGGGGCACGAGGAGATGTCCCGGCTGTTCAGCTACCAGCTTGAAATGATCTCCGACGACAACGCGATCGGTGCCACCGACATCGTCGGCAAGAACGTCACGTTCAGCATCGAAATGGTCGACGACACGCCTCGGCTCTTCAACGGGTTCGTTAGTCGTTTCGTGGCCGGCGACGAGGACGATCAGGGGCGACGAAACTACCGGGCTGAAGTGATCCCGTGGCTTTGGTTCCTGACGCGCACGACGGACTGTCGCATCTTTCAAAACAAGTCGGTTCCGGAGATCATCGAGCAGATCTTTGGCGATTTGGGCTTCAGCGACTATGAGGTCTCGCAGATCAAAGGTGCCCATCCGAAATGGGACTACTGCGTCCAGTACCGCGAATCCGACTTCGCTTTCGTTTCGCGTCTGATGGAGCAGGAGGGCATCTTCTATTTCTTCAAGCACGATGACGGAAAGCACACTTTGGTGTTGGCCGATCAGAAGGGTGCTTACGAAATAGCCGCGGAGGACGAGGTCGATTTCCCCCACGATTCCAGCGCCCAGGCGGTGGTGGACCACATCACGTCGTGGGAACACGCGTGGGAGTTCCGCACCGGCAAGTGGGCGCACACGGATTACAACTTCGAAACGCCCAGCAACAGCCTCATGACCGCCGAGCAGACGGTGATCGACTTGCCGGACAGCAGCAAGTACGAGTTCTACGACTATCCGGGCATATACGGGACGACGGGCGACGGTACACCGCTGGCGAAAATGCGCATGGAGGAGGAGGAGGTCGGCTACGACGCGGTCCATGCTTCGAGCCGGTGCAAGTCCTTTTCTCCGGGATTTAAGTTTTCGATTGGCCAGCATCGCACCAGCAGCGAAGAGGGCAGGTCGTACGTGGTCACGTCGATCCGTCATTCAGCCACCGAACCCATGGCTTACGAAACCGGCACCGGCACGGTGGCCGAAGATTACAGCAACACGTTCACGTGCATCCCGGACTCAGTCGCCTTCCGCCCGGCGCGAACGACGCCGAAGCCGGTGATGCGGGGTTGCCAGACGGCCATCGTCACGGGCCCGGCCGGCGAAGAGATCTATCCGGACAAGTATGGCCGCGTGAAGACGCAATTCCATTGGGACCGCGAAGGCAAAAAGGACGAGAACACGTCCTGTTGGATCCGCGTATCCCAGATTCACGCAGGCAAGGGCTGGGGCGCGATCGATATTCCCCGGATCGGCGAGGAAGTAATCGTCGACTTCTTGGAAGGCGACCCCGACCGGCCAATCATCATTGGCCGCGTCTATCATGCCGAGAGCATGCCGCCCTACGAATTGCCGGGTTCGATGAATCTGTACGGCATGAAGTCGAACAGCACCAAGGGCGGCGGCGGGTACAACGAGTACGTATTCGACGATACCAAAAGCACCGAGTTGATCCGCGAGCACGGTCAATTCGATAAAGACTCGACGATCGAACACGATTTGCGCGAACACGTCTTGAACGACCGCAGCCGCGACGTAACCAACAACGAAACGGTCCAAATCGGCAACGACCGCAGCGAAACGGTCGGGCACGACGAAACGCTCACCGTCGCCAACCACCGCATTGAATCAGTCGGGGTAAACGAAACGCTGTCAGTCGGTTCGAACCGCTCGCGCACTGTGGGCGGTAGCGAGACGATAACGGTAGCCATGACCCGCACCCACTCGGTCGGCATCAACGAAGCGATTCTGGTGGGTGCTGCTCGCGAAGTGAATGTCGGCGGAGCACAAACGATCGGAGTCGGTGCATCGCAGAGCATCAGTGTTGGGGCCAATCAGAATGTGAGCGTCGGCAAGAACCTGAGCGAGTCGGTTGGGAAGGACCGCACGGAGAAGGTGAAGGAGAATCGCACCTCGGACGTGGGCAAGGACGATTCGCTGAAGGTCGGCAAGAAACTGACGATCAACGCGGGCGATCAAATCACGATCAAGACCGGTCAAGCCAGCATCACGATGAAGAAAAGCGGCGACATCGTGATCAAGGGCAAGAAAATAACCATCGAAGGCATGCAGAAGATCGAAGAGAAAGCGGCGCAGATAACCTCGGAAGCCAAGGCAAAGAACCTCGTGAAAGGGGCTCTGGTGAATGTCGAGGCATCCGCGATCAACACGATCAAAGGAGCGCTGGTCAAGATCAACTGACCCCAAGAAAACCGGGTTCGTCAATGCACGTTGTCTTCCGCTTCGTTCTTGCCGCGCTGGCCAGTTGGCGAATTGCCTACATGCTGGCTCGCGAAGACGGTCCGGGCGACGTATTCGCCCGAATACGCCGACTCGGGCAAGGTCGATTCATGGGCCGGCTGTTTGGCTGTGTCAAGTGCGTGGGAGTATGGGTCTCGATACCGTTCACGTTTTTTGTTGTCGAGGAGCCGAAGGGGAATTGGGCGGAAACGGTAGTTGTCTGGTTGGCTTTGGCTGGAATCGGCGCGCTGATTGACGAGTGGACACGACCACCGTTTCAGTTCGAGGAGACTGGCGACGATGAGATGCTGCGGAGGGAAGACGGCGAAGCCGCTGACTAGCCGCCATAGGTTGCAGGTACGCTACCTGGGCGGTCGAACAATCGTCGTCAAGGGACCGGCAACGGGGACCGACTATCGGTTTTCCGGGCGCGATCGGGTCCAACTCGTCGATCCTCGTGACGGCGCGTCGATGATCCGAGTTGGGGTTTTCCGAATCGAGACGATCGTCGAGTTGCCGGAAGCGAGCGCGGCGGAACGAAGAAAAGGAGGGCGAGAAGATGGGTAAACCAGCAGCGCGACTCGGCGATACGACATCACACGGATCGCCCCTATTGGGGGCACCGTGTCCGACCGTGTTGATCGGTGGAAAACCCGCCTGGCGGATTGGCGACCAGCACACTTGTCCGATTCCCAACGCTCCGCCACCAGCCTGTTCCGGAACGCCACACGGTCCCGGCGTGACAACGCCCGTTCCGGACGGCGGAAGCGGCATTTGCCTGATTGGCGGAAAACCCGCCGCTCGCGTCGGCGACATCGTCATGGAACCCGGAGCCATCATTCCCCTTCCGCCACCCAATAACATCGTCGTGGGATGCTTTACTGTGTTGATTGGGATGGGAGGAGGCGGAGGCGGCGGCGCGTGTGGCCCTACGTGAACGTAATGTTTGGTTGTCCCGGTCGGGACGCTTTGAAGGCAACGGCTTCGCCCCTACGATTCTGTAGCTTCAACGAAGGCAGTAACCGATATGTGCGACGTCAACATCGCCACCGGTGAAGTGACGCAGTTCGAGTTTGATGTTTTGTTGTCGGGCAGAATTCCGTGGCGTTTGGTCCGCAGTTATTCGAGCGAAAAGCCACAACTCGGCTTAATCGGCTTTGGTTGGAACTTGAACCTCGGCACGTTTCTCCGTTGTAGCGGAGATCAGATCGAATTGACCGTTGATGGCGAGGCGGTCTCCACATTGCCGCTTCCCGGGGTTAGGCGACGCCTGAAAGACGATAAGTCCGGATTTGAAGTCGAGCGGACGGACGCGGCAATCTCTCTGACCGATCGCATCCGCACGGCGTATACATTCCCCAGTCGAGACGTACTGCCAGAACTCATCCCGTGTACCCTTCAACAGGATTACTATGGGAATTCAATGCAGTACCGCTATGATGATCAAGGGCGCCTCGTCAGATTGATCGATACGTTCGGAAGACGGGTTTCTTTTGACTACGATTCCCTCTCACGGCTGGTCGAGGTGTCGGTTCCGCGGTCCGATTCGACGCTGACCCGCTGGCGCTTGGTTCGATATGAGTACGACGACCAAGACAACCTGGCGGCCGTTCTGGATGCAAACGGACATGCCATGCGGTACGAGTACTCCTCACATCTGTTGACACGCGTAATAGACCGTTGCGGTCGTGAACTCTACTATCAATATGACAATACAAAGAGATGTATCCGAACCTGGTTTGCCGGCGGCGTCTGGGATCGACAGCTTCTCTTTGATGCAGACCTCTCACGCGTTCTTGTAACGGATCCGAACGGGTACGCAATGCTCTACAAACACAATGGAAAGGGCATTGTGGTCAGTGACGTCGATGCTCTCGGTCGCGTGCGCGAGGACGTCGTGGACGATAACGGACGAGTATTACTACGAGCAGGCGCCGGAGGGGGGATGCAAACCTTCATCAGCCGTGATCCCGAATCGGGAACAGTTGTCCTATCTCAAAACGGAACTGAAACCACATTTGATTTGGATGCAAATGACCGGCCGACGATGATGGAAGATCATGATGGGAACGTGTGGAAATATGAATATGACTTGGCCGGGAATGACACGCGTTCAGAGTCGCCCGATGGAGCGGTGTGGACGTTTGGCTACAACGAACATGGCGACTTAGTTCGCGCAGTCGACCCAATAGGGCACGAACGCATTCGGGAACGAACCGCCGATCGACTTGCGCTGAGCGATCGTTGGGGCATTCGTACAGACGAGCGATTTGACGAGTTGGGACGCCCCACCAAGTATATCGATGGCAAGGGCGGCGAGATCAGCATCGAGCATGACGCGTGCGGAAATCCTCTACGGCGAATCAATCCAGATGGAAGTTCATCATCGATCGAATACGATTCCTCGGGGCGTCCGAGCACGTTTACGGACGAGTTGGGTCGCCAACTCAGGCTCGTTAGGGACCCAGCAGGCACGTGGATGAAGTTCCTTCGTCCAGACGGTCAACAGGACGTCTTCGAGTACGACTTCATGGACCAGTTCAAGAGGATCAGCAATTCGAAGCGGGAATCAGCACGATTCACCTACGATCCCGAGGGCCGGTGTACGGCCGTAGACTACTTCGACGGACGGCAGCATGCAATTGTCTACGACGACGCCGATAATCCAATCTTATTGCTTAATGGACGTACTGGAAGAGTATTGGTCGAGTGCAAGTATGAGAATGACGCCTTGGTTGAAGAATCGTATCACGATGGGCGACGATTGGCGATCAGTTATGGCCCATCGGGAGAAGTGTTGTCAGTCGAAAACGACGATGCGACGTTGTTCTACGAACGGGATCCCCAGATGCGCATTACCGTTGCGCAAGCCGATGGCCTTGTATTGAACTTCGACCACAATCTCCGGGGAGACTGCACGTCTCTAAATGTCAACACTGGTCGTCGCATTGATTATCACTGGGATGGTCGCGCGCGCCTCGTCAAGATGATTGATTCGTCCGCGGGCGAGTACCAGTATTCGCACGAGACGCGTGATTTGGTCACCGAGATTCGCATGCCCAACGGTTGCTCCCAGCAGTTCGAGTACGACGAAATGCATCGGATGGTATTGCGACGCGTCACGCGCGCCGATGGTTCCGAAATCTGCTCGCGACAATTCTCTTACGATGCTGCCGGACGATTGGACGGCTATCAAGATAGTTTGCGAGGGACGCGCAAGTACAAGTACGACGCAATGGATTTCTTGACGTCGGTCAGCGAAGGCGGACTAATCGAGCAGTTTCCACACGATTCGAACGGCAATTTGCTGACGACACGTGAGGGTGATGATATCACCTATGGGACAGGCGATCGTCCGACGCAAGTTGGGCCCGAGGAACTTGAATACGACGATTTGGGCAACCTGGTCGTCTGGCGATCTAAGAACGGTGAAGCGCGATATGAGTACACGGGCGAAGGCTGGCTGAAACGCGCTGTCCTGTACGATGGCGCGACGGCTGAGTATCAGTACGACGGAACGGCGCGACGGATCGCGAAGACCGTCAACGGGAAGCGAACCGAATATTCTTGGAACGGCGTTCATTTGCTCGGCGAACGGACCGATGGCGAGACAATCGATTACTTGTTCATGCCAGGTTCATTCTTCCTGACGGGCGTGACTTATGGCGATCGACACTACTCCTATGTCTTCGACCAACTCGGCACTCCGACGGAACTGATTGACGACGGAGGCGAGATCGCTTGGGCGGCTGATTACTCGGCCTACGGAGAGATCACTGCGTTGCGAATCAACAACGTGCCCCAGCCCTTTCGTTTCCTCGGTCAGTATTTCGATGAGGAGCTTGGTTGGCATTACAACCGGCATCGGTACTATCACCCGGTGCTGGGACGCTTTACATGTCCTGACCCACTCGGATTCGCGGCAGGACTGAACCTTTACGCCTACGCCCCAAATCCCGTGAATTGGGTCGACCCGTTCGGATTGGCTTTCGCAACACCAGGTGCTGGTCAAACCGCTACATGCGAGGTGCTGTCGAATTGCGCCTGGGGGCCCAAAATGATGAAGGAGGCGAGAAAGAAAACGGAAGGAGTGAACGACGCGGGGTGTGAGCCAAACCTCGATGAACCGTGCGAACGTCCCTCCGACCAAAAAGACTACTTGATGAAGAATTGTGTTGAGGAAGACAAGAAGGCGAAAGTCGAACAATCGCTCAAGAGCCAGAACGATTCCTGCAAGAGCCAGCAAGTCGATCACGTCAAGGAAGTTCAATGTGGTGGTGGAAACGACTGCGACAACTTGGAACCACTTACGCAAACCGTGAACGCAAGTTTTGGATCCCAGATCAAAGCATGTCGCAATCAACTGATGAAGCAAGGAATGACAGGCGCTGTCAAGATGACGATAAAGCTGGTCGATCGCAGAACACTCGATCCGACCCAGCAAGCGAACCACAATAACAAGAAACCGTGTGACCCGAACCAAAAACCGCGATGCCCTTAGCCATGCTCCACCGATTCGACAATGAACCGTCGATCACAGCGAAAGAAGGAGAAGGACATTGAGTAGTCTCCGCGATGAGTTACTTAGTAAAGTCGATACGTTGCACGCCGCTCTCAACCAGATTTATGCGCTCGACAGCAACTGGAGGAATTCGGGAGGATGGCCTAGTGACGTGGAGGGATCGACCCTGCATGGCGGGGCTTCGAGCGAGACCATTGCGGAAGCCGAATCGCGCTTCGGTCACGAATTCCCACCGTCGTACAAGGAATTCTTGAAATCGCATTGTTCTTGGGAGCATTTTTGGGGTGACTTCACTCTGATTGGGACAGGTCCTCCGGAAACTCAAGATGCGCAAGATGAAATCGATGAAAACATGGAGTATCAGACTTCGAGACTACGAAGAAAACTCGGTGATGACTTCTCGGCGGCGGCAGTGGCAACCTGGGAGTCTGAAGAGGAGAGGCATCTGTACCTGGCCAATCACCTTGTGATTGGCACGAACTTCAGTGGCGCCCACTGGGTATACGATACTCGTACGCGTCGTAAAGATGGAGAACTGACGCTCGTGCATTGGGATATCAGCTACGGCGCCCAGGAACCGTCATTCTCCACCTTTTACGAGTTTCTGGAATGGGCTCTGTCTGTAGTTGTGGAACGATTGGAATGGACGAAGCAGGAGGTTGCCAAAGCCAAGAAGGAACAGAATGACTGATCAACGGATCGTTGCGTTTCGTGCCGAAATGGCTGGTCAAGATCTGTCGGAAACAGATCTGCGCAACAGCGATCTATCGGGTACGAACATCTCCCGGGCGAATCTCAGCTCGGTCACAGCTCCACACGGCAAGATGCAGTCGATGATTGCGGATGGAACAGTCTTCGACGAATCGGACTTGGCCGCCGCCGATTTCCGAGCGTCCTCGTTGCAGAGAGCTTCATTGGCGGCGTGTGAACTTGAACACGCATTGTTTTGCGCTTGTAACATCGCTGGAGGAAGCCTCGAGGGATCGAACCTGCAGCACGCAAATCTGGCTGGGGCTAAGCTCTGTGCGGTTGATTTCACGGGGGCCAACTTGGCGCACGCGAACTTGGCCGAGGCTGACCTGACTGGCGCGACGCTTGACTCTGCCGATCTGTCAAATGTGACGGCACCTGGCGCGGTGTTCAAGAACGCATCCTTGATCGGCACGAATCTGCGACTAGCTGATCTTTCAGATTGCGACTTCTCGCATGCCCAAGGAATGGCTGCATGTTTCGAACGAGCCTCCCTGAGAGGCACAACCTTCAAGGCGTTTCGCGCAGATGGCGCGGTCTTTGAATTTGCCGACCTTCGTGAAGCGAGACTGTTCAGCAGCGATTTGAAAAAGGCGAATTTCGTTGGTGCAGACTTGACGGGGGCTATGGCCCGCAACTGCCAACTCACTGAAGCCGACTTCTTCTGGGCGCTGATCGAAGAGTTTGTGTTGGATGCCTGCACCGTGTTGAAGGTGCGATACCCTGAGAAGCTCGAGATCGCATACGGCCCCAAAGGTATCCAGGCACCGCATGTGACCCCGATTCCTCTCTACCGCAGGGCAGCTACCGCCGAGGAGCGGCGGGCCCTACTGGCGCTGGTTTTGGAGAAAAAACCGCTACGGAGTCATTCCGCTGATAGGCCAAACAGTTAGACTTCCACTCCATCCATGCGAATTACGCTACAGATCACGTCGGGCCCGGAGTCGTCGCGCAAGCTATGGCTGGTGGAAGGGCAGGCGATCGTGGTGGGGCGAACGGAAGCGGCCGAGCTAGTCGTCCCCGACGATCCGCGGATGTCGGGAGCACATTTTTCAGTGGCTTGGGTGGATGGGGAGTTTCGGATTCGGGATCTGGAAAGCACGAATGGCACCTGCCTCAATGGGGTGAAAGTCTCCGATGCCCCCCTTGAAGATGGCGATGAAATCACCGCAGGCCATACGCGTTTTGCGGTGCAGATGGAATCGGCGGACGCGGCTCGACCTGACGACCTGGCAGCCTCGTCATCAGTCGATCCGACGACTGACGCGGTTCGTGACGGAACCGGGCCGAATGGGCTGTCGATGCCGGCGGACGGTGAAGAAGAGGAGGCGGCAGATTCAGGTTGTCCGGCAGACACGGACGACAGCTCAACGCCCGTTAGACCGGAAACATTCAAGACGCATCCGGAAGCAAGAATTGCAACCGCCATCACGGGATCGGTGGTTGTGGAAATCATGGAAGGGTCGGGGGGCGGCCGAAAGGCGTGGTTGCGACCGGGGCAGGTTCTTACGGTCGGCTCTTCCGAAAAAGCCGACTTTGCCATGCCGCACGATTCGCGTATGTCGCGAGCCCATTTTGAATTGCGGCACGGGCTGGCCGCGTGCCACATTCGCGATCTGGACAGCACCAACGGCGTGTTCGTCAACGGTGTTCGTGTCGGCGAGGCAACGCTCGGCAGCGGAGATGAGATTGCCGCGGGCCATTCGAAGTTTGTCGTGCGTTTTGAAACGTCGGTTGTCGAATCGGCAGAAGAAGGGGGGCCTTTCGGCAAACGCGGGTCGCGCGAGAGCATGGTTTTCGCCGAACCGATCGGCCAGGAGACGATTGAGGATGTCGGAGTCGATTTGACCGAGCCCCAGGCACGTCCGGGCAAGACCGTTGACCTGTCCGATGCCGCGATCCAGTACCTGGAAATCGCAAACGAGACTCCCTTCAGCGTGGCGGTTATGCCTCGCGAGAACTTGAAAGGCGAACCGCGTCTGACGGTAATTGTCAAAGGTACCTTCAGCATCGCCTCCGGCGAGGCCGCACCTGTGGCCGAACAGCAACTGCCGATCTTCGAGGCAGACCAACACTACGACGACGATCCGCAAGCGACGGTTCGTTTCGAAACCGATATGGTGCCGTTCAAGCCGCGCACGGACATTGTTGTAGTCGGCCAGGCGTACGCGCCGGGAGGGCTTCCTGCGACGCAAGTCGACGCGAGGGTACGCATCGGACGACTGGATCGGACCATTCGTGTTTTCGGCGACCGCAAGTGGCTCTTTCCAACATCGCTGGCCGGCGTACCGAAGATGTCTTCTCCGCAACCGTTCGATAGCATGGAATTGCGATACGAACGGGCATTTGGCGGCATCGACAGTGCTGCGGCCGCGTACTGCGCGGAGAATTTGGCTGGCGTCGGTTTCATTGGGGCAAAGACGAAGGCATCGGTTCACGAAAAGCCGCTACCGAATCTGGAGGATCCTGGCGAGTTGATCGGCTCATGGGACTCGCGACCCAAGCCGGTAGGATTCGGTTTCTATGGCCGCGGGTGGCAACCACGTCTGCAATTCGCGGGTACCTATGATGACGAATACAGGAAGAAGCACACATCCGATTTGCCATCGGATTTCGCCTACGATATCTACAACGGCGCTCATCCAGACTTTCAGATCGCCGGCTATCTGCGCGGTAACGAAGAGGTGGAGTTGGAGAACCTGACACCTGACGGCCACATTGGATTCCGCCTTCCAGCCATCCACCCCAGAATGACCATCGGCCGTTGCAGCGTCTCGTCGTCTGAATTCGACGCACTCGTGGACAACGAAGAAGAAGCGGGGGCAACGGCAGTCTCGACGTGGGAAGAGGAGCTTCGATCCGTGTTGGACACGCTCGTGTTCATTCCCGATGAAAAGGCCTTCTACATGGTCTTCCGCGGTTCGTGCGTCTTGAAATCCTTGGATGATTTCGACGTAACGCGAATCCACGTAACGATGTGAGCGAATGGCCCGTACAATTGCATTGCATCTGCGCGCCGGCTATAGTAGTTAGTTCGGCTCGCGGCGCGTTGCGATGTCCGAGTCCGGTTGGTCTGGGAGAGACAGAGTTCGCGTCAACACTTGCCAACACCACAACGAGTTGGCCGGGTGTCCCGCTTCCTGCCAGATATTCCTTCCCGGTTGGTGCGCAGCGCTATGACCGCTTGGCGATATGCCTATCGCCTCGAAACAGGGCTATGCCTGCTCGAAACCCGTTGATTGACTAGTCTCGAAGATTGAGGAACGAATGCCATGCAACGAGGACCGCAACTTGCCTTTGTCGTCTTGCTGACTTTGATCTTGTGCGCCGCCGGAGGGGTCACTTCGCCCGCCGCCGAAGATGACGAAATTATGGTGCTCTGCGGCACATCCTTTGGGCCGCCCACGGAAAAGCTGATAAAGATGTTCAAGAAGGAAACCGGCATGAAGGCGGTCATCTCCTTCGGTGGCTCGGAAGATCTGTTGCCCCAGGTCAAAATCGGGCGCGTCGGAGATGTGTTTATCACGCACGACCCGTACATGAAGTATACGGAAGACGAGAAGGCCATGCTGCGTTGGATTCACGTTGGGCACGTGGCCCCGGCTCTGGTTGTAAGAAAGGGGAATCCCCACAAGCTCAAGCGGTTCGAGGACCTCACTCGGCCAGGGCTTCAAGTCCTGCTGCCAAATCCCGACTTTTCCACATGTGGCGAAATGGTCTTTGGCTTGATGGAGAAGAAGGGCATTAAAGACGCCGTGCTGAAGAACGTCGGCAACGCCATGTTCCGGTCCCATGCGGATATTGGAAACAAGATGAAACTGGGAGCCGGTGACGCGGCGATCATGTGGAAAGGCGTGGCGCACAATTATCGCGACGCCATCGACATCGTCCCGTGCCCGTACGAGTACGACGAGGAGATTCGTGTGGGCGTGATCGGTTTGTCGTACACCAGGAACAAGGCGGAGGTCGAGAAGTTCCTCAAGTTCGTCGACAAACACGGGAAGGCGGTCTTCAAGGAGTTTGGTTATGTCAAGTGAGACGTGGCGGGAGGAGCCTCGTCTTCGACCAATTGTCCTGAGTGTCTGCCTTCTGCTGTTACCCCTGGCTGTTGGCTGCGGTGGCCCGAACGAAGAGACGACGTTACTGCTCTACAGTGGTGCCGGCATTCGACCGCCCGTCGAGGAAATCGCCGATGCATTCGGCCGGCGTCACGACGTTACGGTCGAGTGCGACTTTGCCGGTAGCGAAATCCTGCTCGCTCGCATCAAGCTGTCGGGCGCGGGCGACGTCTACATGCCGGGCGACGTGCATTACATCGAACAAGCCGAGCAGGAGGGCTTGATCGCGGGCAGTGATACGGCCTGCTACTTCATTCCCGTCATCCTGGTTCAGAAAGGCAACCCGAAGAACATCAACTCGCTATCCGATTTGATAAAGCCCGATATCCGGGTCGGACTTGGTGACCCGCAGGCCTGTGCGATCGGACGCAAAGCAGCGAAGATCTTCGCCAAGAACGGTATATCGGAAGACGATCTGGCCGAAAACGTGGAGTTTCGCGCATTGACGGTCAACGATCTGGGCGACAAAGTCAAACTGGGGTCGTTGGACGCCGTGATCGTCTGGGACGCCGTGGCCGCCTATTACGCCGACAGCACCGACGTAGTCACCATCCCACCCGAGAAAAATGTCATTTCCACCGTACCCGTGGCAGTTCTGAACTCGTCCGAGAATCCGGTGTTGGCGAACAAGTTACGCGCATTCATCACGTCGGAAGAAGGACGAGCCATCTTCAAAAAGCACCACTATTCACTTTCCCTGCCGGAGTGAGAGAACGCGAACGCGTGTTTGATAGTCGCCGTGTCAGGACGAGTCAGGCGCGTTCACCCGACACCCGACACCTGACACCTGAAAGCTGACCAGTGAAAGGACCACTATTCGCCAAAACCGATCCAGGGCGGCCAGTCAGCGGACTTGGCAGTTGGGTGTTCGCTGCCGTCATGTTGTCCTTCGCCGGCCTGTTCGTCTCCGTATGGCTGGCGTTGATCTTCGCCGATGTGGGCTACACGAATTGGGAAGCCGTTCGAGAAGTCCTAATGGCGGAGGAGATACGGGCCGCTCTGTGGTTGTCGCTGTGGACCACGGTGGTGACGGTCCTAATCGGCATGGTCTTCGCCATTCCCACGGGCTACGCTTTGAGCCGATATCGGTTTCCGGGTCATGCCTTGGTCGATTCCATTGTCGACCTACCCATCCTGATGCCGCCCCTGATTGTCGGTCTGTCGCTGCTGGTCTTTTTCCAAACGCCAGCCGGACGCTGGATCGAGGATTCGGGTCTGCAGTTTACCTTTCAAAAAAAGGGCATCGTGCTGTGCCAGTTGCTCGTGTCGACCTCGTTCGGTATCCGGGCGCTGAAACTCACGTTCGATAGCATTGATCCACGGCTGGAGCATGTGGCGATGACGCTCGGCTACGGCCGCGCGGGCGCATTTACCTGGGTCGCACTGCCGCTGGCGTTCCGAGGCATCGTGACAGGCGCCATTCTGATCTGGACACGGGCGTTTGGCATCTTCGGGCCATTGATCGTGTTTGTCGGCGCAGTGCGCATGCGTACGGAGGTATTGCCGACGACGATCTACCTGGAGCAATCGGTGGGGCGGATTGAGGTCGCCTTGGCTGTTGCGATTCTGATGTTGGCGTTGGCCACGATCGCGTTGGTGGGGATTCGAATGTTGGGGTTTGTGACGCGATGATTCGCATCGAGGGACTGAATCTGTCCGTTGGCAGCTTCGCGTTGAAGGACGTGAGTCTGGACGTTGCGCCGGGCGAGTACTTTGTGCTGCTTGGCCCCAGCGGCTCGGGAAAGACGCTGCTTCTGGAGACGCTTTGCGGTCTGCGCAGGGCCGACTCTGGGTGGATCGTAATCGGCGATACGGACGTGACCTTTCTGGAACCTCGACAACGAGACATTGGGTACGTGCCGCAGGACTACGCTCTGTTTCCGCACCTGTCGGTCCGCTACAACGTCGGCTTCGGTCTGAGCAATCCTCTGCTGTCGTTGATCGGTGATCACTGGA
>JADHUC010000183.1 GCA_016784735.1 Pirellulaceae bacterium
TACAACAACGTTTTCCACGATGTACTCAGCTACAGCTACGGCGGTTGGGGACTGTACACCGACGAGGGCAGCACCGACATCCTGATGGAGAACAACGTCGTCTACCGCGTCAAAGACGCAGCGTTTCACCAGCACTATGGACGCGAGAACATCGTGCGGAACAACGTCCTGGCCATGTCGGCCACCTACGGCCAAATACGGCGTAGCCGTCAGGAAGAACACTCGTCGTTCACGGTCGAGCGGAACATTATCTACTGCGATCCGGCCCAACCGCTGGGCGGCGGCTGGAGCAACAACAAGTACACGCTACGCAATAATCTCTACTATCGACCGGACGGCGATTTGAAGTTCCCCGGAGACCTGACGTTGGCCCAGTGGCAGGAACAAGGTCACGATGTCGGTAGCATTGCCGGTGATCCCAAGTTCGTGAACGTAGAGGAATTCGATTTTCGTCTTCAACCGGATTCGCCTGCATTGAAGCTAGGATTCAAGCCAATCGACACAAGCACCGTCGGTCTCGTTGGGCCGAGCGATTGGGTGGAACTGCCGGAGAAGGTTGAACGACCGCTGTTGAAACTGCCTGGAGAATAATAAGAGGGTAGTCCCACGGATGGCATGGCGGTCCCACGGATGAAGAATTCTGGTCGATCCGTAGGCCTTGCGCCTTGCGCAGCTTGGCGCATACGCCGTCGTTACTTCATCGAGCGCGGGGTTTTCGTTTTGCTTTCGGCTTCCATTGGGCAGCGGCATCGTAGTCCGGGTTGAGTGTTGTAGGAATCGGAGCGTCTACGTGTTTGCGCCACATTGCCATGGCGTCGTGAAGCTGCCTCGCTTTGTCGGGCATGTCGTCGGCCAGGTTGTGCTGTTCGCCGATGTCGTTCCTCAGGTTGAATAATTCGAGTCCGCCGTCCTCGAAGTACTCGATCAGCTTCCAGTCGCCCATGCGAATCGCACCTGCCGGCGCGGTCCGGAATGGCTTATTGGGCTCGCGCCCGCCTGATCCTTGCAGGTAACAGGGGAAGTGCCAGAAGATTGCCTCGCGATCCAGCTTGCCGTTCGGATCTTTCAGCAATGGCACGAGGCTCAGGCCGTCCAAGACGTGGCCATCGGGTTTCTCGGTGCCCGTGATCTCCAGCAGCGTGGGGTAGGAGTCGATGCCGATGACCGGTTCGTGACAAGTGCTGCCGGGCTGGGTGACTCCTGGCCACTTGACGATCATCGGTTCACGGATGCCGCCTTCGTACAGCATCCCTTTGGCGCCGCGTAACGGATGGTTCGACGTGGCTCCCATATGGCCACCGTTGTCCGAGAAGAACACGACGAAGGTTTTCTCAGTCAACGTCAACCGGTCAAGCGTTTTCAGTACAGCCCCAACGCTGTCGTCCACGCTCTCGATCATCGCAGCATAAGCGGCGTTGTTGTGATGGGCAGTCGGTGGCTTGGCCTTGTATTTCTCGATCAAGTCCTTCTTTCCTTGAATCGGCGTGTGCACTGCGTAATGTGTCAGGTAGAGAAAGAACGGATTGTCCTTGTTCTGCTCGATGAACTTGCACGCTTCGTCGCCAAGCCGATCCGTCAAGTACTCGCCACGTTCGCTGGTGACCAAGTTTGGATACTTGTACGGGCTGTGATATCCGCCGCCGCTGGGACTGCCCCATTCGCGACCGGCGATATTGACGTCGAAGCCCTGCGTGGTGGGATCCGCGCCCAAATGCCACTTGCCCATGGTGGCCGTGGTATAGCCGCTCGCCTTGAGCGCTTCGGCCACGGTGACAAACCCGTCGTCAAGCACCGTTCTGTTCTCAGTCGGAACCAGTTTGCGGAAGCGGGCGTTGCCGCGAGCCGGATCGCCGACGGTGAAGATGCCGTGACGCGGCGTATACTGCCCCGTCATCAAGCAAGCGCGGCTGGGTGCGCAGTTCGGTGCATTGGCATACGCGTCGGTAAACACCATGCCTTGGCCGGCGAGACGGTCGATGTTGGGCGATTCATAGAACTTGCTGCCCATAAAGCCGACATCGGTCCAGCCCATGTCGTCGATGAAGAAGAATACGATGTTAGGGCGGTCCGCGGCCACGTTGCCTGCGGGACCAAGGACACACAAACTCGAAATGACAAGGACGAGCCAGATAGACCACTGTCGCATGACGAATCTCCACTATTTTCACGGGAGCAACATTCCACCTGCCACACACTAATCGGTGACTCGGGCGCGTGCAACAAGCCAATCGAGTATTGATACGACAGCTATGCCGAGTATGCTATCTTGAAAGTCCACGCTTCCAGCGAGCTAGGTCGTCCCGTAGGTCCCGGCTGACGGACGGGACCTCATAGCGCAAGAAAGTGTTGGGAAGCTAAACCAGGTCCCGTCCGGCAGCCGGGACCTACGGGGGATTCGATTATGAGCCATCGACGCACGATACCTGTTTGGATGTTTCTGACGTTGATCCTTGCCACAATCACCACGACGTTCGCAAGCGAGCCCGTTGGCAAACGCCATATCTACAAGACTGTGGGCGACCGCGAACTGGTGCTGTACGTGACCACGCCGGACGACTGGAAACCGTCCGACCAGCGACCGGCAATCGTCTTCTATCATGGCGGCGGCTGGGTCGGCGGCAAGCCGGGACAGTTTACCGAGCACAGCAAGTATCTCGCCTCGCGCGGGATGGTGGCCGTGCAAGTCCAATACCGTTTGCTGGACCGGAAGTCCGACGATCCGCCGACGACCTGCGTTCACGATGCCAAGTCGGCTATACGATGGGTGCGCGGCCGCGCGGACAAGCTGGGGATCGACCCCGACCGAATCGCGTCAGGCGGCGGTTCGGCTGGCGGCCACCTGGCCGCGTTTGTCGGCATGGTCGAAGGCTCGGACGATCCACAGGATGACGTGTCGATCTCCGCAAAATCGAACGCGATGGTGCTGTTCAACGCGGTTTTCGACAACGGCCCCGACGGCTGGGGCCACCAGCGAGTGAAAGAACGCTACAAGGAGTTCTCGCCGTTCCACAACGTCAGCAAGGACGATCCGCCGTCGCTCGTGTTCTTGGGGTCCGCGGACAAGCTGATGCCCGTGAAGACCGCTTTCGACTTCAAAGCCGCAATGGAGAAGGCAGAGGTCCAATGCGAGGTCATGATCTTCGAAGGCAAACCGCACGGGTTCTTCAACTATGGCCGGGACGGGAACAAGCCCTACTACGAGACGGTGGTGGCGATGGACAAGTTCCTCGCATCGCTCGGCTGGCTCGCGGGCCCACCGACGCTGAAAGCGCCCTCGCCATGAACTCTTATGGAATTGCCCGGAAAGCAGTGTTATCCATCGAGCTTTTTGCCGGGTGATCGAAGACGTGAAGCACGATCCGCGGTCGAGAAACGCTTTGGAAATCGTTATACCGCAGCGAGAGCACGGCGAAAGGAGAAGCATGGTAGACGACTTATCAAAACGGCACGAGTTGGCCGGTGATTTGTTTTCGACTCCTCAGACGCGTGAGCAGTCCGAAGCGTACAGACTGACTGAGGAGCAGCTTGCGTTCTACCGCGAGAACGGCTTTGTCGGCGGCGTACGCGTCTTGTCGGACGAACAAGTCGATGCGCTGCGCGAGGAGTTGTCCGGGTTCTTCGCCCCCGAGCATGCCGGCCGCGAGTTGTGGTACGAATACCATACAAACGAAGCCGCCGACGCGGAAACAGTTCTGTTTCACGCCTTGGGAGCTTGGAGAATCACGCCGGGCTTTCACGACTTGCTGTGGAATCCGGCAGTCACCGTGCCGGCAAGCCAACTCGTAGATGGTGCCGTTCGTTTCTGGCACGATCAGTTGTTCTGCAAACCGGCTCGGCACGGCGGCGTGGTGGCGTGGCATCAAGATTATTCGTACTGGACGCGGACCAAGCCGATGGCCCACCTGACCTGTTGGATCGGACTGGACGACGCCACCACGGAAAACGGCTGCGTCCATTACGTTCCCGGCAGCCATCGCTGGGACCTGCTGCCGATCACGGGTCTGGCAGGCGACATGGCGGCGATTCGCGAGGTGCTGGACGACGAGCAATGGGAACAGTTCAACCAACCCGTGGCCATGGAATTGCGCAAGGGTGAAGCCACGTTCCATCATCCGTTGACCGTACACGGCTCGTTCGAAAACCGCAGCGACCGGCCGCGCCGAGCGGCAGTGGTCAACGTATTCCGAGACGGTGTATGCTCGGCGTCGGATGATACGTTATTGGAAGGCGTACCCGTGATTCCCGCCGGCGAGCGCATGGCCGGGCAGTTCTTCCCATTGCTCTTCGATCCGAGTCGTTGAGGTTGAATCGGATCAGGTCTGGCTGTCAGGAAAACGGATTGCTCGCTCTGCGCCGTGAGCCCGTCAATGATCACCGTCCAGAACAAAACGTCGATGTCCGCAATAGAGCGGTTTCTCTGATTCCGAGGATTCCTACCGCAACGCGGTTTCGTCACACAGCCCAGGGTTGCGATAGCTACCCTGGGTATGCGAATCCAACCACCCATCCCGAAAGGGAACCCTGAAAGGGTTCCGTCTCTTCCCGCGTCCACCGCGCCGTGCCGTCGCGACATGAACGCGCGAAGTCGCCAACGTCGCCCGAATCGTCAATGCAGCGCGTCGGTTGTCGCTATTGACGGAACCCTTTCAGGGTTCAGGACGGTCGTTGGGCGTTCGATTGACCCAGGGTAGCTCCGCAACCCTGGGCTATGAGACGGAACGCCGTTGGCGTAAAGACGTTCGGCCACGAGATAAGGTTTTTCGAGCGGTGAATAGTCTGGCATTCGCTGGCCTCCGGCGTGATTCGGACAGTTCGTACCGAGCAATCCTTACTATTAGCCGCATTGGCCTACTGGGCAATGCGTACGGCGACGGTTGCCGCGAACGCGTCGCGGAGCATCTGCACCGAGGCGGCGTCCACTTGACCGCTGAAGCGGATGGCTGCGAATTGGCGGTACCATTCGGCCGCTTGGTGGTGCGCTGGGTCCGAGGCAGCGGACGTTACGCGTTCGGCGAACTGATGGAGCGTTTCGTGCGGCTGGCGCGATAGACCGGCCTTTTGCCAGCGCCGGTCCATTGCGTTCAGGAGTCTCTCGAACTGTCCCAAACACGGGTCGCGAGGGCGAGCGGGTTTCTGGCCGCGTCGACGCCACATCCAGCGCAGCGCGATTGCTGCCGTGACCAGCAGCAACAGCACAAGAAACCAGGGGCGCACAAACCACCGTCGCAATACGTCGAGAACGGCACTCATTCCGTCTTTGCGAATCGCGGCGACAAGTCGCTGCCACTGGGCGCGCAGCGTGTCCCACATTTGACTCGCGGCCGAAGCCGAAGTCTCCTGCGGAACGCCATTGGCGGGAGTGGCCTCGACCACTACCCAGCCCTGCTCCGGATCGAACGCCTCGACCCAAGCGTGCGCGTCCCGGTTTCTCGCGACCCAGTAATCTCCGTAGTTGTTCCTTTCGGCAACGACGAATCCCGTCACATATCGGCATGGCACGCCAACGGATCGCAGCAACACGGCCGCGCCGCTGGCGAAGTACTCGCAATGGGCCGGCGGCTTTTCCAGGAGGAAATAGGTCAGCGGGTCTCTCCCTTCCGGGATGTCGATTCCGAACTGGTACTGGTAGTTGTCCAGAAAGTGACGTTCCACGGCGGCGATCTTCTCACGGGCCGTGGTCGACCGGCCGGCAACACGCACCGCCAACGCGCCGATGCGCGGGTCGAGATCGTCCGGCACGGACGTAAGAAGCTTCCAGTCTGGGGGAGGTACACGTTGGACGTATCCGTGTGGCGCGGCCGCCGAATCGTCGCGAGTATTCTCCAACACGGGCAATTGAGTTGTTTCCTCGAATGTCAACGCCACGTATTCGGCACCGGATGGGAGACTGTTCGTCTCGATAATCCCGTGCATGTTGACCGACAACTTGTCGACCGGAAGCTGCAGGGCGGCGAGTCCCAACGGCACAAACACGACTTCCTGGAAAGCCCGGTTTGGCCAAATCTCCTGTCGATTCCAGGCATCGGTCTCCGATCGAATCAAGGAGAATGTGCGAACGTCGCCTTGGCTGGGGAGGACGCTTGGGCTTGAATCCTCGTCCGTGTCGGGCGTCAACGTGGTCTGCTCGCCGTCGACACGCCATTCCGCGCGATCGTAGGTATCGAACGCCCTTCCTCGCAAGTAGCCCGGCGAATCGTCGGCGTAGACTCGCAACGCGACGCGACTCCCGGCATTCGCTTTCTGACGGGCAACGCTGCCAAGCCGGCCTTTGCCTGAGAAACCAACGGATTCCGGCCGCGATGGCGGATTCATCACTGCGCCGAGCACCGTTTCAATCTGGCGTGCGTAGCGGTACAGATTGCTTGCCGCCACCCACGCCAGCGCACCGCTTGTCGCAAGAACGATTCCCAACAGCACGCGGCGACCTACCAGTGGTTTCGCCGGTTGCTCGCCACCACGCACGCGGCAGGCCGCGAAGTAGCCTGCCGTCAGGGCAATCAAAACGAGCGAAAACGCCTGAAAGACCAGACGCGTGTGACCTGATGCCTGGAAATCTCCTGTGAACGTCAACGCCACGATGGCCAGGATCGGCAAGTAAGACGGAAGCCGGTCGCCTTCGCGTCGCACAAAGAACTGCGCGACTTGAAATACCAGGAAGTACTCGGCGATCAGGCAAGCGTCTGAAAAGAAGAAACTCTGTACGCCTGAATACCAGGCCGCTGGAATGACTGTCCGCTGGATGATGTACAACACGGCCAGCGCAATGGCCCATCGTCTGGCGGTTTCGGGTGAGGCGAGACGAAAGCTCGATAGCCAACCGAACAAAGCCGCTGCGACGATCGCGCTCGAGAACATGGGCGTGCGGAAGCAATAGACCAGCGCTGCCGCCTGCAGGACGACCAGAGCGAAACCCAAGCTCCGCTGCGCGTTCATAGGACGTCGATCCCCCCGTCGCGGATCTGCTCGATCGTCAATCGAATGACGCTGCCTTCCTCGAAGTCGATCGGTTCGGTCGTTTCTCCGTCGCGAACAATCAGAATCTTGACACTGCATCCCATTTCGACCGCCGTACGAGCGAGCTCTCGGCGCGAAGCGTCCCAGTCCAGGAACACGCCGATGACCGTCGAGATACTCGTCAACTCGTCGGCCAATGCCGGCGCAACCGTGTCGAACGGGTTTTCCCGGCAGGCGTCGACGCAAGCGACAATCTCCAGGATGTTCTCGAAATGGGCCGTGTGCCGGCCGGCGCGGAATACGTACAGTTCGGGGCCGGCGGCAAACAGATCAATCAGGTACTCGCCGCGCGACAGCGCATCGGCCACTGAAGCCGAAAGGCTGATCGCTGCTTCGAGATTGGGAAAGCCGTCTCGCGCGGCTCTGCGCCCACGCGGCACAAACGTGTCCAACACCAGCGCAACGCGGCAGTAGTACTCCTCCTGGTACTCGCGCACGGCCAGCTTGGCCAAACGGGCCCACGAACGATGATCGATCCGCCGAGCGGAATCGCCCGGCACGTACTCGCGGTTGCCGATGTACTCGGGCGATTCGCCCACATTCGACGTCAGCGCGATGCCGCCCGGTTGATACCGCGTGCCAACCGGAATATCCAATTCGGCGATTGGATGAAAATGGGGCAATACCAGAACCGAAGGCTCTTCGGCTCGCGATCGGCCGTCGCGCGTCAAGTTGAATGGAAACGTGGAATAGGCGCGCGGCCGAAAGAGCGTATGCAGTCCGCGTCGAATCGGATTCAGGCGAATCGTAGTCGAGAGCGACTCGCCAGGTCGAAGGTGCCCGAGCGTCGCTTCCGGATCGACCGCTTCGAAACTCCTGGGCAGGCGAAAGAACCCCAATCCCAGATCGTATGCCGTCAGTTTTCCTTGGTTCACAATGGTGTATTGTGCCGCGACGATTTGTCCGGCGGTGGCCTTCGCCGGTAAGTTCCCGAGGACTTCCAACTTGGGACGCAGCAGGAAGCCCACAACTCGATCGACGCACAGCAGCGCCAGCAGAGCGCAAAACACCTGGTAGATGGGAACCTCCACCGTCGCGCTGCCCAAGACACCCGCCAGCAGCAAACCTGCGATGATCCACTTCCCGCCCGCCGTGAATCGGTAGGTCCATAGAAAACGAAGGTAACGGTACGCGCCCGACCGCTCCCAGTTCATGACGGCACCTTCACGCGTTTGAGTATCTCGGCAACGATGTCTTTGGCCGATACGCCGCCGTATTTCGCCTTGGAAGTCATGACCAGCCGATGCGGTAACACGTAGGGAGCCAATCGTTGCACATCGTCCGGCAGGACGTAATCACGGCCCGACGCCAAAGCGGCGGCCTGGCACGCGCGGAACAGCATCAAAGACCCTCGTGGGCTAACGCCCAGCTTCAGCCGCGCATCCTCTCGCGTCTCGCGCACGATTTCGACCATGTACTGCGTCACAATCTCTTCCACGCGAATCGTGCGCACCATCTTCTGCAGCGCCAGCACGTCTTCTTCGCTCAGAACGGGCTGCAGGTGATCCAGCGGATGCGTTTCGGCCTGCGCGTACAGGATGCGAACTTCGGTTTCCGCGTCGGGATAACCCAGCTCCAACTGGACCAGAAAGCGATCCAGTTGCGCTTCCGGCAGAGGATAGGTCCCGTGAAACTCGACGGGATTCTGCGTCGCCAGTACCAGAAACGGCGTTGGCAAGTCGCGCCGCTGGCCCTCGATCGTCGCCTGCGACTCGCTCATCGCCTCCAGCAACGCCGACTGGGTCCGTGGCGACGCCCGATTGATCTCGTCGGCCAACAGCACATTGCAGAATACCGGACCGGGACGAAAGGCAAAGGTCCCTTCCACCGGATTGTAAATGGACGAGCCCAGAATATCGGCCGGCAGCAGGTCCGGCGTGAATTGGATGCGATGGAACTGAACATCTATCGCCTTGGCCACCGCCTTGGCCAGAGTCGTCTTTCCCACGCCCGGCACATCCTGCATCAACACCGATCCGCCCGAAAGCAGCGAAATCACCAGCGTCTCGATGCATTCCCGATTGCCGCGAATGACCTCGGACAGCGCATCGGTCAGCGCCGTAACCTTCTCCTCAGGTTGTTGCATGTCGTAGGATCCTTGATTGGAGTGTGGCCCCGAAGATAGAGGACCATCGCCAGGCTCGCCGTAAGGGCCAGGAATCATCGTCCGATCAAGGCAGACACAATGACCGGAAAGCTCGCTGGATTCGCAACCCCCTTAGTGTATTCTCGCAGCTCAGTTGTTCAACTCCGCCTTGACAGGGCTTTGGATTTGCTGAAGTTGCATAATATGTGCGCTGGCCCTCCGAGGCCGTCGCTGAGCTAAGTCGTTGTTCGACGGCCAATTCTGAATTCTGTACGTCTGAGCCCGATTTATGCGTAAGCTTTTCAGTAACCAGCCGAGTCGGTTTCCTCAGGTACCAGTAGTGGCTGGCGTACTCTATGCTGCTGGCTGGGGAAAGAAGCCGGAATCTGACTTGCGGTATCTTGAGACAAATGAGCGATGAATCTGTTTCCGATCTCTGCCCCTGTTGTGGGATGCCTGTTCCGACCGAGGCGCCGGGCGGACTGTGCCCGAAATGCCTGATGGTGCAAGCGGCAGTGGGTACCGGCGGCGATGGTCTGTCGACGGAGGCTACGTCGCCACCTTCATTGGAGGAGGTGGCTGCTGCGTTTCCACAGTTGGAAGTGCTGGAAATGGTCGGCCAGGGCGGGATGGGCTTTGTGTTCAAAGCGAGGCAGCCGAAGCTCGATCGGTTGGTCGCCCTGAAGATTCTGCCGGAACGGTTGGCTGGCGATCCGGCCTTTGCGGCGCGGTTCGCGCGCGAGGGCCAGATGCTCGCACGGCTCAGCCATCCGAACGTCGTCGGCGTGTACGATTTCGGCGAGTCGGGCGGGTTCTTCTACTTGCTGATGGAGTATGTGGACGGAGTGAATTTACGGCAGGCGCTGCGGTCGGGCCAGATTGCGGCCGATCAAGCACTGGCCATCGTTCCGAAGATCTGCGAGGCCCTGCAGTACGCACACGAGGAAGGCGTGCTGCACCGCGACATCAAACCCGAAAACATCTTGTTGGACACGAAGGGGCGAGTGAAAATTGCCGACTTCGGTATCGCCAAGTTTGCCGGCGACGCCAAAGGCACCCGATTGACGGCTGCGGGTGCGGCGCTGGGCACGCCACACTATGTGGCTCCCGAGCAGATCGAACGTCCGTCGGAAGTCGACCACCGTGCGGACATCTACTCGCTGGGAGTCGTGTTCTACGAAATGCTCACCGGCGAATTGCCGCTGGGCCGGTTCGCTCCGCCATCGGAGAAGTCGTCGGTCGATCCACGGGTGGACGAGGTGGTGCTGCGGGCTTTGGAGAAGGAACGTGATCGCCGCCAGCAAAGCGCGAACGAGGTGAGGACGCAGGTGGAGACCCTCTCCGCCAAAGTGCCCGTCAAACCGAAGAAAGACGGCCGCACCGCACGTCCTGGCGTTGGGTGGTGGATCGCCTTGGGGCTGTTGCTGGTGGTGCCCATCGTCGCGTTGCTGGTTTTCTTCGGAGGCGGTTTGCTCTTATACCTCTCCCACCAAGCTGTCGACCCCACTGGGCACTTTCGCCACACGAACCTGCGACTCGACGAAGAGGCGTTCGAATTCTACTATACCTGCGAGGTCCCCGAGGGCTGGCAGATCGTGCTGAAGACGCGCGAGTACGGGGAATCGCAGGCCGAAGGCGAATCGGTGACGTTGCTGCGCGAAAACGTCACGCCCCTGGACGCGGCTGGGAAGTTCCGACTCGACGTGAGCCATCTCCAATTGGCAGGAGAGGAGTTCAATCGGGCGCAAGCCAGCATTGGACCGTCGGAGGGCTGGGCATGTCGTTTACGCCCTCATAAGGGATTCGCGCTGATGCACACTGACGACGATAGGATGGTGGTAACGGTGGAAATGGTCTTACGATCGACGATTGTGGATATTGCGGAGGAAACGAAGAGCCCGTGAAGCCATCTTTCACGCCGAAGAGTCGCGAACCATTCGCGTTCGCCACGACGCAGTGGACGCAGGTGCTGGCCGCGCGTGGCCAATCGCCGGAGGCGAAGCATGCATTGCGGGAGCTGTGCGAGGCGTACTATGCGCCGGTCGAAGCCTTCATTCGACACGCTCGGCGTGGAACGGACGATGCACGCGATCTAACGCATGAGTTCCTCATAGGAATCCTTGCCGGCCATGCACTTGACAACCTCCAGCGCGGTCGAGGCCGGTTTCGTTCGTATTTGTTGGGCGCCGTAAAACACTTTCTATCGGACGCACGCGACCGCGACCTCGCAGCAAAACGCGGCGGCGGCCAGTCGCCCGTGTCGCTTGATACGCTGGCGTCCGAGGCGGACGCCGAGAACGATTCTGCAGCGGGGCTCCAGATCGCCGATCCCGGCGGTTTTCCGCCTGACGCCTTCTTTGATCGGCATTGGGCACTGAACCTGCTCGATCGAGTCCTTTCGACGATGGCCCGCGAGCACGAACAGGCAGGCAAGACGCAAGAGTATGAAGCACTGAAACCATGGCTTACCGGCGACGCGGCAACCCTCTCGCCGTCCGATGCGGCCGCACGATTGGGCACGTCGGATGGTGCGGCCAAAGTCGCTATCCACCGACTGAGAAGACGATTCCGGCAACTCGTCAAAGCCGAGATCGCCGCCACCGTTGCCGATGCCGACGAGGTCCCCGCCGAACTGGACTACCTGATCCAAGCCTTGTCTCACGCGGGCTCGATGCCGTAGATGGCAGCACATCCGGCCACCGGGGAACTCGCCTCCGTGGAGCCCTGTTCACGACCAGACCGTTTCACTTTAACTCATCCTCGAGCGACAACGCCCGGCTTGCCCGGAATGGTGCGAGATTGAGGATACCATGGACGCAATAACGCCACGGCGGGGCTCGGTCCCGTCGCAGCGATGTTCAGGACCAGAAGACCGCCGGCAACACACCACGCCACCGCGGAGCTCGTCTCCGTGGAGCGATGTTCCCAAGGAAACACCGCTCCACGCGGGCAAGCCGCGCGGTGGCGTGGCGGCGTTTTCGATTTCGCTTTCTGGTCCTGGACATCGCTCCCCGGAGACAAGCTCCGAAGTGGCGAAAACGCTATAGAGAGCGGTCGACTCGCTTCCGAGACCTGCTTGCGTCTGCTTACGGGGAAGTTGTCAGCGAGCGCATCGACACCTACGGAATTGGTGGATATGTCGCTGTTCACCGCCCGGCGGCGGGTTTCGTTTCTTCTTCTTTCTCGGACGCGTCACCCAGAAGATTCTTCCCGCAGGTGACGGCCGAGTCGACCCAGGACTTGATCTTGCGGCCTGCTTCGGATCGGGCCGCCGCCCGTCCGGCGTACTCCAGGGTAACGGCGGCCAGGAATTGTTTGTCAAGAATCAAGGACTGCGACTCGCCCCGGTTGTCGCGGACGTCGCGGGCGTGTTGTGCGATGCGGTCCGCCAACCATTCGTCCTCGCTGCCGGCCGCAGCGGCCTCGAGTGACTTCGCGGCTTTCTCCCACTCGCCGTCGGCCGCTAGGCGCTCGCCAGTCAGGTACACCGCCAACGGATTGTTCGGATCGGCCTGCATCGCTCTACCGATTTCCTGGTCGGCCTTGGTGTAATCCTTGTCGTGCAGGAAGAAGTACGCAGAAAGCATGTGCAGACCGGCCTGGAACTCCGGGTCGTACGTATCTTCACCATCCGAAAGGGTCTCGACTTCCCGTATGGCCAAGCGACTGAACCCGTTGATGCGGTAGATCAGGGCACGCAGAACATGGTACGTGAGCCTATCCTCTTCGGTCTCCAGCCCGGCGGCATCAACCATCTCGATCTCGTAGAGGGCCGGGTCGCTGCTAAGAGTCAGGAAGAAGGCCGCGGCCAGAAAGAGCGGCATGTCCTTCGGTGGCTCCTTGGCAAAGGCGGACATGTCCTGCGAGACAGCGGTCCAGTCGGGAGAACCGTCCTCCAGGGGTTCGCGCCCGGACATGTCCCCGGCCAACTGGGCTGCCGAGAGGGCCAGATCCTTGAGTTCATCGGGCAGGTTCTCGATGCCCCTCTTCCCGGCTTGGTCGGCGGCAAGGGAAAGGCCTTTGAACAGCGCTTTGACGGCCAAGCTCCTCCCGCCGCGGTAAGCCTTGGCCTTGAGTCCGTTCAGTTTTCTCGCCAACTCGTGCTGTTCCTCGGCCAACTCGGCCCAGCGGCCAGCTTCCCGCGCGGCAGCGTCTGTGTCGGCCAGGAATTTCTTCGCCTCGGCGGCGTTATCGTCCCCCTCCTCCGCTATCTTCTCAAGCCGCTCGGCGCATTTCGCGGCCCGCTCCGCAGCGTCGGATGCGGCCTCGTGATCATTCCGCTCGCAGGCCAACTTGGCGGCGTCGCGAGCCTTGCCGGCTTCGGCGTTCAACTCACCCGGCACGTCAGGGATATCAGGCCCGCACCCCGGCAAGAAAAAGACTGTGGCCAACAGAGCCGACACATGTCTATGCATTGTGCTTTCCCCCGCTTTCGGGCCTATTTATATATGTCCCAGCCTCCGCAGACAACAGTCCACCGTCCTGCGTGGACGTGAGTATTCGGCTCCCTATTCATCAACGACGATCGGGAAAGACCGTGACACGGTTAGAAGGGGCAGTTCGTCCTTCAGCCGCTTGATGCCTTGATCTGTGACGGTACTGTCGCCCAGCAACAGGAGGAACCTGAGGTCTATAAGCGATTTCAGTTTCAAGAGCCCTTCGTCAGTGATTCGCGCGTCATAGAGCCAGAGGTGCTGCAACTGCTGTATCCGGGAGACCTGCTGCAACGAGTCGTCCGTCACATTCGGGCCGCCGAGTTCTATGGAGTTCAAGTCGGCTAGATTGTTCAGATGGTCAAGGCCTGCCGGCGTGATGCCGGTTCTCACGATGCTGAGCGAATGCAACTGTTTCATTTCTCGCATGTGGGACATTCCTGCGTCGGTCACGCGTGTTCCGGAAAGGCCCAGGAATCGAAGATTGGGCAAGTCCTTCAGACGCGATATGCCGACATCGGTTATAGCCGTATGGTCCAGGAACAGCATCGAAAGACCGGGCATGGCTAGAAGATGATCGACACCGGCGTCGGTGATTTGCGTTTCCTTCACGTCCAGCCGATATAAACCAGGCCGATCGCGTAGATGGGCCAGGCTGGCGTCGGTCACTTGCGTCCTTGCAAGATATAACTGTTCAAGATTGCCCATCGGTTTCAAGTGAGCCAGCCCTGCGCCGGTCACCTGTGTTCCCGAAAGATCCAGCAATTCCAGATCGGTCAGGCCGCGAAGATGCTCCAGCCCTGCATCCGATATCTTCGAATTCCGAAGAAGCAGTTGTTGCAGTTTTCCGACTTGGCCCAGATGGGCAAGGCCCGCGCCGGTGACTTGTGTATTGCGAATGACGGGCCGGAACTCTGTTCTTGTGTCGCTCAGCACGAACTCATCCAAAGCGCCGGGCGTACCGACCATCAAAACGTCCAGGCCAGGCAGTTGACCGATCTCCCGTAATTCCTCGTCGGTGGCATCTTCCATGTAGACGGCCAAGCTGTCGAGACCTGTCAAGTCCTTCAGGTGGGGCGCATCGGCAGCGCTCAGTCGATCTCGAAGGACCTCGAGGTCATCCAGCCGCGGCAACTTGCGGACAATCCCCAAGTCCACATCGCCCCTGATGCGCGCTTGGACCACGCACGCGAAGAAATGTTGGCCCAGGAACGTCTCAAGCCAAACCGGACCGAGCGGATCGTAAGTCAACTCGCTGTTCCGTTCGTAGTCATACACCACCCATCCACCGGCGCGATGAATCTCCTCGACCGCCAATCGTTGTTCCCGAGCAGCCTTGGTCTTCCAGTGGAACCACGCGAGTCCGCAACAGATGACCAATATCAGAAGGAAAAGCGTGGACAGGCGAAACCGCAACCGGCGCGTCCACCGTTTCGGCTTGTCGATGGATTCGGTTGCCATGAATCGGACCTCCCGCCGCGAGAACCTCGACTACGTTGACGGCGATTTCCCAGAACGTAATACAATGTACTTCGAGTTGTCTTCACAGTTCTTTGTTTCGTTTCTCGATTCCCATGCACATCACTCGGCCGTCTTGTGTGGTCATGAAGAGTTGTCTACCCGCGGCGATTAGGCCGTCGAAGACGGGCGGGGAGTCGAGTGGCGTCTTGGACAACGTGGTTCCATCGGAAGCGGACAGGGCGTGCAGTTCGGCGCCCAGTCTGCCTTCGAAGGATGCCAATGGATCATCCGGGACGATCCGGTCTGGTACGCCGCTGACGAACAAGTTCTCGCCGGCCAGTACCATGGCGCGGGCACGGAGCGGTAGCTTTTGCTGCCAGAGTGCCTTGATCTTCTTTTCCGTCGAGCGTTCGCGGTCGAAGCCGAGGATCGAGTAGCCTTTGTCGCCAGGCGTGAAGAAGACGAAATGCCCGGCATGGGTGCTCATTTGGAAGCCGTAGCTGCGCTGGCGGTTGAAGCACAGAAGATGACAAGCCTCGCCGCCGTCCAGGTGGAATTGGGTCCGGCCGTACAGGGAATCATCCAGGAAGCCTTGGCCACTCCTCAGATAGGTATATCGCTTATCGGACACCGGTAACCCGTGGCGTTCCAGATACGGATAATCGCGGCCCTTGGCCTCGGGACCAGTGAACCCCCACCAACCGAGGCGAGTCAACTCGAGCGTCTTCGGATCCATGTGTAAATGACGCATGAATAGGGCGTCACCGTCGCTTGCCAGCAGGTCCGACGTGACACCTTCGTAGAAGGCTTCCTGGTCGGTCTGCTCGGTGAAGAGTGTCTTTTCCTTTTCGTTCAGGACTTCGCCCGTTCGCGGCCGGAGCATGTAGAAACGGATGCCGCCATCCAGGAACGACGATCTTCCTGCGGTGACATAGGCGATGTCGTTCAGGATCAAAACACTGCCGTGGACCGGCCAAGCCGATTCCAGACGATCTTCGGCGACAACATAACGCTCAAGCGGCGCAGCTCGGAAACGCCATATCAAACTGCCGTCCGAAACGCGAAGACAGTACACCCAGCCGTCCGAGCAGCCAGCAAGAACCATTCCCTGGTAGACCGTCGGCGGCGTGTCCATGTCTCCTCTCATGCCGTAGCGCCAAACCACGGTGCCGTCGGTTGCGTCCAGGGCAACCACTTCGTGGGTATCCCTGCTTCCAAGATACACCCGGCCACCGGCGGCAACCGGCCCGGTTAGCCTTCCGCCGATCGTGGTCTGCCAGCGTTCGCGAAGTCGAGCGGGCACAGTGGTATCCGTAGCTCCACTCCGCAACGGATCGCGGCGATACATGGGCCAATCATGGGGATTTTCGATTGCCGATTTTCGATTGTCGATTTGGCCATACGCTGGACCGCGTTCAAGGCGATCTTCTGCCCCCTGCTCACTCTTCGACTCTTCGACCGTTCGACTCTTCGACTTTCCCGCCGCCGCCAGCGCCCAGTACCCTTGCAGCATGGTCATGGGATTGCAGGAACAGGCTTGCGGCGGCACGTACAAGAGGCCGTTGGCGGGCATGACGCCGTACAGACACATGCCGCGCAGCCAGCGATGAGGATGAATGGCTCCGTCTTCCAGGTTGACGTACTCGACGCCTTCTTTGCCCACCAGTAGAAACTTTTCGGTCGCCCTATTGCGATAGCAGCGGTGATGATGACGGGTGGTCAAGATCGACGCGAGGTTGTGCTTGATCTTCACCTCGCCCGTCGCCGGATCTAGCCCGAGGAAATCGTACTGTCCCTCCTTGGCATCGGCGTGAGCCCAGATCATGCCTCGGATCGCATAGACGTTCAGATTGGTCGTGTAGCTCCAGTCCGCGCAAATCTTTCGCCACTCCTCTTCGCCCGTTTCTGCCGACAGGCAGACGAGGGTCATTCGCGAACTGTTCACCAACTTCCCCGTGGGAACGTACGGCTGCGCAAAGTAGACGCGGCCGTCGTGGTACATGACGCTTCCCAGGTTCGTGAACATCTTTTTCGCGGCGGCCGATACCTTCTTGCTGTCTCCGCGTGGCAGTACGGCCGGAGGTCTTACCACCGTCCACGCAGCCCGCCCATCGTCCAGGCCGAGTGCCAGGATCTCCTTTTCGGTGACACAATAGACGTGATCACCTCCCGCGGCGATCATCAGCCGGCCTTGCTTCAGCACGTTCGACTTACCGCGTTCGCCCAGGTCGTATAGCGACGGGAAAGGGCCGGCCTCCCAAAGTTGCTTCCCGCTGGACGGGTCGATAGCCAGGACCTTCAGCGGAGGAGCGTTCTTTATCTCGGTCTTTAGTTCGGTTGCCACCGAAAACACCAAGAGCCCATCGTGGTAGAGGATTTCGCTGGTGTTTTCCGTGTCTTCGTAGACTCGGATCGTCTTTCCCGTTGCCGCGTCCATCGCGGTTACCGGTGCGCTGTAGCCGAGCGTTACGTAAACGCGGTCTTCCACGGCTACCAGCCGGCGATGGATGAACCGCGGGTTCCCCCACCGCAGATTCATGGGCTGCTTGGGCGACCAGGCTTGCCAGCCCCAATCGGGCACGGGACGTTTCCACAACAGGACGCCGTTGAAGGCATCTCGTGCAACCAATCGCCATTTGTCCGGCACCGGTCCACCGATGCTGGCCGGCCCTTCGTCCGAGATGTAGAACACGCGGCCTCGGGCGGAGACCATGCCCGTGAGCGACGGGCTCTTTTCATGCGAGCGTGACCACGTGGGCTTGGCAAACCACTGAACGCGCCGTGGCAGATCGACCACCGTGTCGCTGGATACGGGATTGCCGTCCGCGGCGTGCAGCCAGTGAGTCCAATCGTCGATCGTATCGGGCCGGGGGCTGGTGAACTTGGTCCATCCAGGCGGGGAGGAAGAGGTTTCGGGTGTCAGGTTTCGGGTGTCGGGTATTTCAACGCCATGTTTCAATAGCGCGACGCCTCCAGGCGCCAGAACACGAGCAACTTCGTCTCCCGACACCTGAACACCGACACCTGACACCACGATGAGATTGGCCAGGTTGTCCGCGTAGGGCAGGCGCTCGCCGTTGAACCGGGCGACCGATACCGGGCCGTAGAGGCCGAGCTTTCGAATGTGTTCGCGCGCCCCGGCGACATTCTCCTCATCCGTGTCCAACCCCTGAACGACGTGGCTTTCGGTCGTTCGAAGCGCCGCAGTGAGCTTGCCATCGCCACAACCGAGGTGAACGATCAAGCCGCCTTGAACTCCGGTCGCGTCGAGAATCTGGCGTGCCTGTTGCTGCTCGTCGGCGTAGCCAGTCTGTGTGTGGAGGACAAAGACCAATCCGAGGATGACGGAAGTGATAGGTCGACGGCTGCTGATGAATCGAAACATGATGGTTTCCTCCCCTCGTGATGAAGCAGCAAGCGAAACTGCGTGGGTCGTGCCATGTTGGACGGACGAGGGTTATTGTAAGCTGTGGTGAAGCGCGACAGAAGAACGATGTTGCGGGCCGGTCGACAATGCTGTGGCCCGGTCGACAATGTTGTGGACCGGTCTCCTGACCGGGCCACGCCGACGACCGGAGGTCTCACCGTCGGACCCCGCCGCTCAAGTTCCTGGTATGGAGACCTTCGGTCAGCGCTGGTGGCAGGGTCGGGAGACCCTGCCACAACCGAGGGTCGGGAGACTTGCCACAACCAAGTGAACCTGCCGTAGCCGAAGGTCCCGTCCGGCAGACGGGACCTACTTTGCGGCCATGCAGGTGACTTGCCCGTCGTTGGTCGACAGATAAAGGCGTCCGGCGGCGGCGGACATGCCGTCGAAGACAGGAGGCGCGTTCAGCTTGCACTCGGATAGCTTCTTTCCGTCGTTCGGGTTCAACGCCATGAGTACCCCGCCGCGACGTCCTTCCAGTGCAGCGGCCGGATCGTCCGGGTCGCATTCGTCGGGCGGCCCGGCAGCAAACAAGGCTGTTTCGGTGGCCACCATCGCTCGAATCCTTACGGGGACGTTGTTCAGCCATTTCGCCGGTTCGGATCGAGCGAAACCGACGCCCAGATTCCAGCACGTCTGCAGGTCGCCCGTCTGCGGCAGCCATCGCATGAACTCCGGCCCTCCTTTGCCGTCGCTACGCACCTGGACCGGCCGCGTGGCGTTGCTGTCGGCGACCAGGAAGTACCCGTCCGTTGCCGGGAAAGACAAAGGACTGAGCATGTTGCGCCGCGCAAAGTACTTTGCGGAATAGGTTGTAGTGCCGTCGAAGACGACCAGTTGCCCTGCCTTCGGCGACTGATGGGCGAAGTTGAACGCGGGCCATTGGTCTGCGACCATCCAGTAGCTGCGGCTGAACCCCGAGTCGTCGAGGAAACCGGCGTTGGAGAGGAGATGCTCGCCGAAGTCCCGCTCGCCCAAGTTCCTCTCGCCGAGTTCTCCCTTGATCGGAGTTGGCTGTTTTTCCAGACGCGTGTTGAACGCGTTGTGGAACAGGTAAATCAGTTTGCCGTCGGTGACCAGGATGTCCGATTTGGTGCCTTCCATGGCATAGGCGTTCTCGTCCAATACCGTCAGGTCCGAAGGTGGCCCGTCCAGCTTGGTCTCGTACCGTTTTTCGCCCGTGACCGGATCGAGTCCGTACAGGAAAACGCCGCCGTCCAAATAGCTGGAACGGCCGGCCGTGAAATAGACGGTGTCGTTCAGCACAAGCACGCTTCCGTGGACCGGCCAAGCTGATTCTACTTGTCCGAAAGCCACCACGCGGCGATCGTCGGGCGCCGCTCGGAACCGCCAGACCAAACGGCCGTCCGACGCCCGCAGGCAATAGACCCATCCGTCAGCAGAACCAAATAGAACAAGGCTGTTCGTAGTCCCGCCTTTAGGCGGTTCTTTTGTGTTCTCCGCACTGTTCCGTACCTTCGAAGAGCCGCCTGAAGGCGGTACTACGAACGTGTAGACGGTCGGGGCCGAGTCAATGCGACCACCTGCGATGTAATCCCAAACGGGTACACCGCTTACCGCATCCAAGCAGCAGATCTGCCCCGCGTCAACGCGCCCCACGAATAGACGCCCACCTGCGACAACTGCTTGCGTCAGCCTTCCGCCCAGTTCAGCCTTCCAGACAGGTTGAATCTGCGGATCGACCGCGGTCGCCGTACCGCCGCTCCGCTTCGCATCATGGCGATACATCGGCCAATCATCCTTGCTGACCGCTGATTGCTGACCGCTGACCGCTCCAAACGCTGGCCCCTTTTCAAGCCGGCCAACCACGCTTCGAGTTTCCAGTTTCGAGTTTCCCGTTTCCCGCTCGCCCGCGAGCGCAGCGAAACCGCCCAGCTTCGCCCCGGCGTAACAGAAACACGGATGCGGCGTGCTGTACAATAAACCGTTGCAGGGCAAGACTCCGTACCGACATCCTCCCCGCACCCAGTTGTGGCGAGAATGCTGTCCTCCTTTCAGGTCGACAAACTCAATGGCCCGTTTGGGCAGCAGCAAGTAGTTGTCCGTGGCCTTGCTGCGGTAGCATCTCGCATGGTGGCCGCGCGTGATCAGGAAACCAAGGTCCACCGTCCGTACGGGCTTGCCGGTCTGCGGATCGTAGCCAGTTATCGACTCGGCGTGCAGGTTGCCCTGTCCGTACCACACGACATCATCGGCAATGAACAGATCCGGCGGGTTGATGATGCCCCAGCCTCTGGCGGCCGGCAGCTTCCACAGCACCGTGCCATCGTCAGCCGACATGGCTAGAAGTTGCCGCCGGCCGGCGGAAAGTACAACATCCTTGTACACGACGAGCGTCAAGTCCGTATTCCAAACGGAGTTTGCAGCGCCGCCCGTTGGTGTGCGCCAGCGCGTCTTCCCCGTGGCAACGTCCAAACACACGACGGCGTCCTGGTCATGGTAGAAGACTTGCGAGTTGCTGACGACCAACGACAGAGGTATTACCGTTCCCGGTTCGGTTTCCCACACGCGGCGTCCCGTGTCGGCCTCGATTGCCACCAGAGCCGCCGCAGCGGCAGCCCGCTGTCCCTGCCTGCCCTTCTTTCCGGTCGGCACGTTCGCTCCTTCCATGGAAGTCCGGATGCACAGCACGAGCAGACCGTCCTGATGCACGATCTCGTCGGTTCGTTCGGTGTCCGCGTAGGTTTTCACCGTTCGGCCTGTGGCCGCATCCAGGGCCGTCAACGGTGCCTGGTAACCGAGCGTGACATACACCCGATCGTCGGCGGCCACCAATCGCCGGGGAATCGCCACCGGAAGCCGGAAACGTTGGCTGGGCATGCGTCTCCAGTCGATCTGCTCCATCTCTGCACGCTTCCACGCCGTCCATCCCCAGTCGCGAATCTCCTGTTTCCACAGGACGACGCCATTGAATGCGTCCCGAGCGATCAGCTTCCATTTGTCGGGAATACGTCGGTCGATGATCCCCGTCGGGCCTTCGTCGAAGATGTAGAAGAGTCGGCCGTTCGCCGAGACCATGGCACACAGGCTGGCATCGTATTCGTGACTGCGACTCCACAATGGACCGCCGATCCATTGAAGATGTTTGGGAGCCGCCACTTCGAGGTCGTGCGCCACGGCGTTGCCTGAGGCGTCGTGAAGGTAGTGCGTCCATTGGTCGATGGTATCGGGCCAAGACTTGGTGAACTTCGTCCAGGTGGGAGAGAGGGAAGAGGTGTCGGGTGTCAGGTGTCGGGTGTCAGGGAACTCAAGACCTTGTGCCACCAGTGCGACGCCGCCGGGCTTGAGAACGCGGGTAATCTCATCTGCTGACACCTGAACACCGACACCTGAAACCAAGACCAGATTGACCAGGTTGTCGGCGTAAGGGAGATGTTTTCCATCGAAGGTGTCCGCAGAGGCCTTTCCGCTCAGCCCCAGCGAATCGATGTGGCGTCGGGCTGCTTGGACGTTTTTCGCGTCGGTATCGAGGCCCTCGACAAGATAGGCGTCACTGGCTCGCAGTGCGGCGGTGAGCCGCCCGTCACCGCAACCGACGTGAACGATCAAACCGCCATTGACGCCGGTCGATTCGAGGATCTCGGCCGCTTGGTCGTCTGCCGGCCCGGCCAGGGCCGTTGCCGCATGAAGCACGGAACAGAGGACCAACGCAGCAGATGTACGTACCAGCGTGATCATTGGGAAAGCTCCTTACATTGGACTTCTACGGCTGGGTTTGCTCTTGGACTTCAGCCCGCTGGCCTTTCGGCCCATCGTAGTCGTAGTGGAACCAAGCGATGTCGATGTGGCCCGCCTCGGTCTTGTTGTTCCAGCAGAAAAATCCCAAGCGATCGCCGGTCCATTTGCCAAACTTCAGCGTGAACGTCGGTCCGAAACCCGTGTATTTCCGTCCATCCGTGCTGTAGGCAAAACGGGCCTGATCGCCTTCGTTTGTCGTACGAATCCACAGATCGTGGCCAGACAACATTGGGCCATCCGTTCGCTTGCCATTTGCATTGAAAAAGAGATATCTGGCGCCGTCGTCACGAACATGCACGCCCAACAGGTGATAGACGCCGCCGAAACGGACAAAGCCTGCCCGCCCACCCGGTTTCAGGCCGGACAGGTCGAAGTTCGCCTCGGCCTCGCCCCGCGTGGTCCCCATGATGCGTTGACTGATCGTATTGCAGGCACCCCAAAAATCCCCTTTGCCCACCGGCACACTGGCCCGCAGACGCAGCCAACCGGGCTGATCTGTCAATGACCAATGGGTGTCCCGCGGATTGTGGTTCCATTCCCACTGGTGCCCCAGCTTCGGCGAATCAAATTCGTCGCTGGTCGGCGGCGCGGTAATTGGATAGCCGTCGATTGGCTTGCGATGATCGAGTACCGGCTCACCTATCCCATCGCCATCCACGTCTCTGCCGATCATCGGCCAACCGTCGATCCACTCGACCGGTTCGAGACACTGCGGTCGTCCCTGAAATGGCGCGCGGATGTTCTGGATCAACTGATGGGTGTACCACCACGAACCGTCCGGCGCCTGCATCAATGCACCTTGACTGCAGCTTCGGATCACGCCGTTGCCGCGTTCGAACACCACCTTCTTCTCGTACGGACCGTAGATGCTGTCGGTCTTCGAACGAAGCACGATCTGCTTGCGGTCGTTCTTGTCCGCCCCAGGATCGTCCGGCTGTCGCGGGTCAGGGCGATACCATTCGGCAAGGAAGATGTACCACGTGCCGTTGATCTTGTAGATTTTCGCGGCCTCGGCGCCGATCCCCGTATAGACCAGTCTTCCCTCATCCAGAATCTCCCGGCCATCCCAGCTCATTTTGAAAATGTAGTTTTCGTTGCCGCGTTTCTTGACTCCTTCGTCGGCAAGCTTTCTGCCGGTATTGCAGATGAGATAGGCCTGCTTGGTTTCGTCATCCCAGAATACGGCAGGATCATCCAAGACTTTCGACGTTGGCAGCAACTGGTGCGGTTTGGTCCACGGCCCCCGGATGTCCTTAGCGCTGCTCATATAGAGCCCGTGTTTGAAATCGATCTGGTAGCAGTACCATGTCCCGTCGTGGTAAGCCAGATCGCCAGCCCACACGCCGAAGGGATAACCGCTCATACGATCCCAGTTGTATTCCGGCGCCCAGGAGAGCTTGTCCCAAACGTGTCCAATCGTTCGCCAGTTGACCATATCTTTCGATTCAAGGATCACCATCCCCGGGCACATGTGTTGCTTCGACGAGATCATGTAGTAGGTGTCGCCGAGTTGCTCCACATCCACGTCCGGGTAATCGGCGTTGAGGATGGGATTCCTATAGGTACCGTCGCCCTGGTCGCCCCAGGAGCCTGTTTCCCCCGCTTTCGTGGGCAGACAGCTCACTTGGATGAGAAGGATGGCAGCTAGCCAAAACCGATTGGTCTGCATATCCGGGATTCCCTATGTCGATGCGATTTCAGAAGCAAGCACGCCGCGTTTGCGATCTCACCCAAAAGCGAATGTCAGGTGTTGTCTGCAAACGCGTCGTCTAACCGCAAGACTTCGTGGCCTTCAGAAAGGTAGGTCCCGCTTGCCGAGCGGGACCTGGAAACGCTGGCGCCCCTGGAATTCGAGGTCCCGCTCGGCAAGCGGGACCTACCTTGCGCAAAAGCCC
>JADHUC010000184.1 GCA_016784735.1 Pirellulaceae bacterium
AGATCCAAGTACTCCACGTCCCGGCAGCCGAATTTACGCATGACAGAGAAGTCATGCTTACGAAAGAACGGGTGGAACGGGTACCAAACCGAAACCTTGCCCTGGTAACGGGCATCATTGCGTGTCGGCTTCAGCGTGTTCATCGTCCTCGGTTTCCGGGAAGACACGCTGAAGCGTGAACTCCAACAAGAAAACTTGTCTCCGCGCCGCTTGGGCGAGCGGTTGCCGGGGCTGGAGGTCCCGCTCGGCAAGCGGGGCCTACTTCGGAGACAATTCCTCCAGGAGTTTCTTCGCCTCGGCGTGCTCCGGCTCCCTGGAAAGAAGCTCTTCCAACACGGCTACAGCCTTCTCTTTCTCCCCGGCCTGAACACACTGTTCGCCGAGCGAGTATCGCCAGTCGTCACGTTCCGGCGACAAGTGAATCGCCGTTTCGTAGGCTCCGATCGCGCGAGCGTGCTTCTTCAGGCGGGCCAACGCCAGCGCCAGCGAAGCATGCACGTCTGCATCCATTACGTCGATATGCAGCGTCTGGTTCGCCCAACGAACCGCCGCATCGAAATCCTCCGCCTCGATTGCCAACTCCAGCAGCTTCTTGCGGATGATCACGTTGTCGTAGTCGGCTTTCGCCAACTTCGCCAACGACGCGGTCAGCTTCTGCTTATCACCGGATTTCAGATAGACACTCGATAGCGACTTGAGCCAGTTCGGCGAGTTCGGAAAAGCCTCCGCACCCAAGCGGTACAACCGCTCCGCTTCGGCGTAGTCTCCCGCCTTGAGGCGAAGTCCGGCAAGCAGGGCCAGCGCATTTTTCTGCGGCGTTTCTCCGTCAAGCGACCTATTGAGTATTTCCAGCGCTTTTGTCGTGTCGCCAATCGACAGATACAGCCGAGCCAAAACGTACGCGGCCAATTGATGCTTTTCATCCAGTTGGCGCGCGGCCATGGCATGCTTTCTGGCCGTCGGGGCCTCGCCACGCTGCAGGTACTGATAGGCCAATTCCGCCTGCAAGCCAGCATCTTTGGGGTCCTGCTCGGCGGCCTTGCGTAGTTCGGCGAAACTACGTGTCGATTGCTGTGCGGCATCTGGCAGGCCATCGACGATCTTGTCCACGTATTCTCGGTACGCCTTTTCGAATTCCTCTTGCCCGACGCCGAAACAGCGTTTCACGGCATCCTCTGTCCCAAAGTTGTCGGTATATGCCGCGAGCAACTTGCTGATCGCATCATCGCCGAAGCGTTCTAGCATGAACTCGACGTACAGCTCGGCCTGGCAATACGCCAGCGTCCAATCCTCCTGTTGCTTGGGACGGATGAAGCCCAGGTTGATCGTGTCCAGGTCGAAAAGCGTGTCGGCCCGGACGCGGCGTGCCAGCACTTCGTTCCAGCCGGGCGGGCGTGCCAGGCCTTCGTGCCAGACAGCCAATCCCTCCGTGTACCAGTGCGGAATCCTGAAGTCTGTTTGCTGCAAGTTGACCACGTGAACAAACTCGTGACGCAGCACTCTGGCCCAACTGAAACTGCGTCGCATGTCGTTGGGCGACACCATGGCCACCATTCGGCCCGCACATGCCCCGACCGTGCCGATGAACGGCAGTCCGACCATGCGGGCGCTGAACCAACCGTGGCCGCTGGTGTTGTTCGCGCGGCTGAAGATCTCGAACAACGACTTGCCCGGCGGCTCGTATCCCAACGATTGCACAATCTCCGGATAGACCTCGTCTTCCAGATACCGAGCTGCATATTCCGCCAGGATCTCATCGCGTTCTCCGTCAAACTTGATCTTGAAATGGTCGGTTTCGATCACCGCGTAGTTTTCCAGTATGTCCAATACTTCGAGCATATTCTTCACGCGCACGTTGAACGCGTCGATCTCGAACGATTTGTCCAGCAGCTTCCGGGCCTCCGCTTCGTCGCCCAGTCGCATGAGTACCAAGCCAAGTTGACCTTGCGCGTACATCAACTGAGGCATCCGACGCTGGGCCTCACGGTAGTACTTGGCAGCCGCCGGATATCGCCGCATGCGATCCATGCTGCCAGCCAACGCCATGAAGAAGCGGCCGCAGTGTTCGTTTCGCTGGACGACCTCGGCGATCAACTTTGCCACGCGGGAATCCGCGACCGTTTCCTGTGCACCATCGATCACCGCGTAAGCAGCGGCCAGTCGCCCCAACGTCTCTTCGTCCACAGCGTTCAATTTGCGCGCTTCATCCAGAATGCGGATTGCATCGGCAACTCGCAGTTCGGCCAGCAGGCAGTCGGCACGTAGTTGATGAGCGACGAGCAGGCGCGGGTTGATCTTCAACGCCTCGTCCAGTGATTCATTGGCCGTGCGGATGTTGAAGTCTTGCACGGCCAACATGGCGCGGACCGCATGAACCTCGGCAGCGTTCGGATTGATCGTCAACGCCGCATCCAGGTCCACCTTGGCATCGCGCTGGTTGTACTTCTCCAGAAACAGCAGCCCCGACTCCAATCGGGCCGGCCAGTAGTTCTCGTCCAATTCCAGCACGTCCGGATACAGTGTGTTGACCAGGAAGCGGAATTGGCCGCTGTTGCGGCTCCAACGTGCGTACTGGGCCGCGGCCAGCCCGATCCAATGCAAATCTTCCGGCGTGAACTTGTCGTTCCCGTTGTAGTAGTCGATGAACCATTCGTACGCGTCGTTGGCTTCTTTCATTCGTCCGCTCACGCGGTGCAATTCCGCGTTCACCCATCGAGCGATCGGCTGCGCCGCATCGAGCGTAATGGTCTTGTCAACCAGTTTCTGAGCCGTGTCATGCTGCCCGCGGGCGAACGCCAACAGAGCTCGATGGGCCGCCAGATCCGCGTCATCCGCCTGCGATTTGGCTGCGACGCGCAACACTTCCTCCGCCTCGTCCAGCTTGCCCGTTTCCCAATGGCAGCGGGCGAGCCCCAGGGCGGCGTCACTCGGCCTGTCGTTTGCGAGTTGTCCATACACCTCGGCCGCTTCCGCATAACGCCCGGTGAGGAACAGACGACGGGCTTCGTCGGAAACGTTCTCCTCGGCGGCAAAGACACCGGCCGGAACCGAAAAGGCTAGCGAAAACAGCACGATGACGCCGGATCGTCCAACCGTCGGGTTGATCATGTAACACCCCTGATTCTGCGGCGATAGGAATGGGACCGGCGAGGACGAGGTGATCAGTACACAGTACCGAGCACCCAGTAGTCAGTACTCAGTACTCAGTACAGAGTTCTCAGTACTCAGTACACGGTACTCACTACACCTCAGAACGTCACCCAATCGAACCAGTTGACCATGAATCATCTGCGTCGTCAAAGGATACTCCAATCGGATTGGATACTTCGTAGCCTCGTTTTCCCGACGCAGCACGGATGATCTGAAACGAGAAACATGGAGACTATCTTCCCGTGAGGGCCGGGGCACGTTATCTTGAAGGTAACGCGTTCGGCGCGTGCCAGCTTGATCTATCCTATTCGGTGGGACGAACGGATGAAGCACTTTGAATTCGAGACATACGTTGATTCTGACCAATCTCTGAAGATTCCATCAGAGTTTGCTGGGCAGATCGAACGTGATCGCCCCGTGCGCGTGGTGGTGCTGGTGTCAGAATCACAGGATGATCACGACTGGTCCAATTTGACCGCCGAACAGTTTCTGCAAGGCTACTCCGATAAGGATGCCATCTACGATGACCTATCTGCCGGGTGATCTACTCACGGCTGGCCGTCAGGCCCGTTCGCATTCCACTCGGCAACGGCACAGCCAACGGCGCGTTCCAGTTGGGCGATGGCTTGTTCGCGGCGTGTGGTGCGGAGGTAGCGATCGACTTGAAAACGTAGAAGGTTTTCGTAGTTGTCAATAAGCTGCTGGAATCCGATGCGGTTCATGCGATATGCCTCGATCGAAATGTCGAAGGCCTGTTCCGCTTTGCGGATGATCTCGTCGTTCAGTATTTGCAGCACGCGGTCATGTTCGACAGCCTGGGCGTACAGTTGTTCCACTTGGGCGCGAAGCGTGTCCCGCGTTGCGTCGTACTGCTGGGAGCTCTGCCATGCGCGATGATGGCTCTCCTGAACCGCGGCATCTCGCTTGGCCTTGTAGATGGGCAGGTTGACACCGACCATCAGCGAAAACGCATCGTCGCCGTTGGCAACTGGGCTGAGTCCGCTTGAGCCCATGGCGTTCCAATTGAACCCGAAATTGACGTCGGGCCAATAGTTCCTATTCGCCAAATCAATCGACCAGTCGTCGCGAACGATAGCCTCTCGGTGAGCCTCTAACTGTGGATGGCAGTACTCGATCATCGCGACCAGCGATTCGACCTGTTGCGGCAGAGTCGTCTGGTCCAATTGCGGCTGGATTGCCAGCCGCATGCCTTCCTGGACGTGCAACGCTTTGGCCAGTCGAGCGACCGCCTTCAATCTGGCCTGCTCCAACTCGGCCAGTGTGATCTGGAGCTTATGGAGGGTCACTTGAGCTTGCAGCACGGTCTCCATGCCCACCTTGGGATCCGTCGCGTCGTAGCGAGACTGAGTGCTCTGAATCACGTCTTGGATTCTGGGTTCCAGTTGCCTGTAGATAGCGATTGCCTGATCGACAAAGTACAACTCGTAGTAGGCCAGTTTCACTTGTTCGACAACACCCAATTCGACATTGGCCAGTTCCGCAAATGCAACTTGGGCACCGTGGTGGGCGATCTCGCCACGCGCTGTCAGCTTGCCGAACCAAGGGAACTTCTGCGACACGCTGAGCATGAAGTCTTGAGGCCCTGCCGCCGTTTGGATCGACTCCAGGAAGACCGTCGCGCTGAGCATCGGATCGTCCAGCGATTGTGCCTGCGGTACTCGCCACAGTAAAGCTTGTGCCCTCGAGCGAGCGGCAGCGATCTCCGGGTTGTTCGCCACGGCGTAGTCGACCAGTTGTTCGAGCGGCGTGGGGCCTTCGGACAGAGCGTCGGACACGACCGGCGTCGGATCTTGGTGGTAGGCGACTAGATGCGTCTCCGCGCCGCCCGGCGAATACGTCGTCAATTCGGCCGACGTGGGCGGCAAACGCACTGGCTCGGGGCAATCCGCTTGCCCCACCGAATGACCGTCCTTCGGAGGCATCGTGGCACAGCCGAAGCACAACACAACGGCAAGCACAAGAAGGCACGTTTGTCGTCCGTCTATCACTGGAACCTCCGTGTTCCCAAGTAGGTCCCGTCTGCCGGACGGGACCTCAAGCCGGCTGGCCACGCTGCTTGCCGCTTCAAGGTCCCGCCCGGCAGGCGGGACCTACTGAATGCAACGGGCGCACGCCGTGTCTCATGTTATCGACAATTCCTATTGTCGGGCTTGTGCCGCGTCTCGGTCGCCATCAAACCTAACGTAGATTCACTGACTAGGCTTCTTGGAGCCTGAAAGTCCCGATTCGAGCGGCAGCCGGGCTTCCTCCCTGCCCCACATTAGAGGCGGAAACGCGCAATTCGGCGCGCCTTCGATCCAGAGTTGTGGAACCAGCGAGATTCACTCGCTGATTTTCGCCAGGTACTTGTCCGGATCTCCTCGGAGCTTTTCTTCGCAACCCTGGCAACAAAGGAACACGTCCCGGTCGTTGATCGTCACCTTGTACGGTTTGCCCATCGACCCAAGAGCTTCCGTGCTCACGGGGCAGGTCTTCTGCTTTTCGGCCGCCATCCGATCGTCGTGTGAAAGCTGCGACAGTGCTTTCTCGATCTCGGGCGATGCTGCGACAGGATGTTCGTGGCCCTTGTGACTTTCCGCAGAACTCGGATCGGCGGTGTCGCCATGAGTCGCGTGGTCCGTGTCCGACGGCAGATCGGGCGGAGTATTAGTTGGCGACGTCGAGGTCGCGCAGCCAGCAAACACCAGCGTGATAGACAAAACGGTAAGAAATCGCCAATTCGGCAAACGTGACATGATCAGCCCTCCAGAAGGAAGCGAAACGTTAGCAGTGAGGTTTAGCCCGTGGGCGGCCCATGAGGCCCGCGTCACGAGGCGGCGGCGTTACGCACAGATGACAGATTGCCCGCTACGCAGGAACGGCGGGCGAGAGTATCTCCTCTATCGTACCGAGTAGACGCGCTCCGTCGACCGGCTTTTCCACGTATGCAGCCGGATGTGGGATGCGATCCGTTTCCATGAGCGATCGGATGATGGTCCCCATCTCCCTATCAACCGTCAGGCCGGTCACCACGACAACGGGTATCTCGCGGAAGGACGCGTCGGACATCAGTTTCCGGTAGAACAATGCGCCGGACTTGCGGGGCATGTGAATGTCCAGAGTGATGATGTCAGGTCTCTGTTTGCGCACCACGTTCAGTGCGTCTTCACAGTTGTATGCCGTCGCCACGGTGTATCCTGCCTGTGTCAGTATCGACCTTAACAGGGCCGCGAAATCCGGGTCGTCTTCGACGATCAAGACGTGTTTTTTCGTTGACGTATCATTGTCCATTGTGATTCTCCTCCTCCCAAGAAATCGTGAAAAAAAACCGGGCGCCGTGCGGTGAACTTTCGCACCAGATGCGCCCGTTGTGTGCTTCAACAACCGATTTGCAGAAGGCCAGTCCCAGGCCGGTAGATCCGCCCGAGGCGTCCCCCGCCGTAGTGAACTCGGTGAAGATTGATGGAAGAACGTCGGACGGAATACCGGTCCCATCGTCCCAACACGCGAAACGAATCTGACGACCAGACTCGTCCATCTGAGCGTCCAACGAGACATGCGTCTCAGGACCGTTGTGCTTGACCGCATTCGAGATGAGGTTGCAGAGTACGCGGCACAACAGGCGTGGATCGCCCCATGCCGAGGGGCAGTTCCGGTGTTGTTTCCCCAACGCAATCTGTTTCGCATGTGCCGGAAGAGAGAAGTCACTGACGGCCTCTTCGAACAGGCCGGACACGGAGATTGATTCCATTTGAGGAACGCCTCCTTCCCGAGCGCGAGCTAACTCGAGGAGATCCGTTACGGCACCCATCATGCGATGCGCCTGTCGGCGAATGCACACCAACGCGTCGACCACGTCTCGATCCTGCGACAAACTCGGTTTCTGCAGCAGTTCGATAGCAAACCCACCAACGCAACCTATGGCCGTCTTGAAGTCGTGTGCCATGAACTGAGTCGTCCGGCGGTTGGCCAATTCCAGCCGGGCCAGCTCTTCGTTGTTCTGCTTGAGCCGCTCGGCCTGTTCGGCCAGGCGATCTCGCTGGACCGTGAGCGTGAGACGATGATGGTCGTAGAACGTGGTGATCAACGCTCCGATCACTGCGAAAACCAACGCCATTGGCAGCATGTTCAATTCGAACGAATGAAAGACCGGTGCCCAAAGGTCACCTTGCATGCCATGCGTCATGGCACCGGCGATACGCGGGTCCAGCAAGTGAAAGACCACCATCGACACCGGGTGGAGCACGAAGTAGCCGAACAGCAACCCCGCAATGGCCTGCCAGAAGTGACTGGGGCACCAGTTGCTCAGTCGTAGAAATCGTATTTGCGAGCCGTCGTTGGACCGTTCTTGTTTTCTAAGCATGACAGCAACTGCGCATCCGGGCAACTTGACGGTGGTCAAGCCGCGGGAGCCTTCACAAGCCATTCAACCAGGACATTCACCTCGTCCATGTCTCGGGCACCGATCACGGTGAGTTGCCGCCCGTTATGGTTCCAGCTTACCGCCAACTGCGGTTTGCCCTCGACGATGCTGCACTTCTTGCCGCCGCATTCGGCTGACACGCAAGGACAATCGCCGAAGCGAACGGGTTTGTCTGTCCCGTGTTCGAAAATGGCCACCGTACTTCCGTCCTCGCGCTTGCACAGAGTCTGGACGCAAGTACAGCAGGGCATCTTCCAGACATAGACAGAATCTACGGAATACGATTCCGGCAGCCCACCGGCTACGGCGGGGCGATACCCTGCCTGCTCTGCTGATTCCGCCAAAGCTACCGCTTCACCCTCATAGCTTGCCAGCAAGACCTTCTGGGCTTCGAGGGGGCTTCGCTGGAACGCTTCGAGGTAGGTGCCAAGATCAACGGCCATTTGATCGGGCGGGTGCGACCCTCGAAACGCCACAAACGCGAACGAGCCCACCCCCACCGCCAATAGCAGGGACGCCGCGATCACAACGACTTTCCGAAACGACAACATCCAGATCTTGTGCCGAACCGCGGGTCGCGAGTCGCCGACTGCGTCGAGTTCCTGTTCCAACTGCGTCCACATTTCGGGCGGAGGGCTCGGCGTGGGCAGGGCCTGAGCCGCGGCGGAGAGTTGCCCAAAAGCCGCAACTTGCTGGGAGCATTGAGCGCATCCATGAAGGTGCCCGGCGACCTCCGCTTTCGTCCCAGACGGCAACTCGCCATCGTAGTAGGCCGAAAGCATCTCTTGGACTTGGGAACAGTTCATCTTACATCTCCCACCCAAGGTCTTTCAGGTGTCCTTGTAGCTCACGTCGTGCCCGATTCAATCGCGAGCCAACGGTCCCTTCGGGGATTTCGAGCGCCTCGGCGATCTCCCGATACGACAGCTCGTCGACCTCGCGAAGCAAGAAAATCGAACGCAATTCGGGATCGATTCGTTCCAGCGACGTCTCCAATAGCTCGCGGTGTTCCACGTTCTGGCGACGATCATGCGACCGATCCACCGGTTCGTGTTCGAGCGCCTGTCCCTCCCATCGCCGCCGCCGGCGCAAGTGCTGCAGCGACTCGTTGACCGCCAAGCGATAGAGCCACGTCTCGAACCTCGACCGGCCCGCGTATTGCCCAAGGCAACGGAATGCCTGCAGGAAAGTCTGCTGGGTCAAATCGGCCGCGTCCTGGATTCCAACCATGCGTACCATCAATCGGTAGATTCTCTCGTGACAAACCTCGTAAAGCTGTCGCTGAGCCTCCCGTTCGCCTTGCTGACACGCAGCGACAAGATCGCCCACCAAATCAGCGGTCTTTTCATCTCCGTCCATCTTAGATGTTGCATCCCGTTCGTTTCTTCGCGGCGAGGAAAACATCTCCGTCATTTTCACCCGCCAGAAAGATCACTTCGCAAACGCGCCGTGATCACGCGAGGATCAGCCAACCGCCTAGATTCTAACGTTTTCTTGCCAAGGCAGGGACCGGGAGAGGGGTAGACTGATCCAGCTTGGAAAACACTTGCAGGAAGACTTGCTGCGTTACGTCATCGGTCATCAGAACCTCCGCACCGGCTTGGCAATCTTGGCCAGGTAGAGATCTGGAGTCTCCTTCACTTTGTTCACACAGCCCTGGCAGCAGACGAACAGCGGTTGCCCGTGAACCAGCAACTTGACCGGCTCGCCATGGTCGCCCAGCGCCGAGCCCAGGACCGGGCAGGTGCGTTGACGGGCGATCAGCGGACGGTCGACGTCGGCGAGCGCGACGACGCGCACGGCGGCAGCCGAGTTCGGCACGGCGGTCCGTGGTCCAGGTACGGCCCCAGGAGCCCGAGTCAATGCAAAGAGTTGACTGAACTGAACTTTCGGCTCCTCACGAAACGGGAGGTTGGTCAAATCGTAGGTCACCAACATATCGCCGTCGCGAATGCGGCTGACATCGACCGGTACGGTCAGGTAATTCATGCCGGGCCCGTCCGTCGCTTCTTTGACGGGATAGCGGAACAACTGAGGATTGCCTCGCACCTGCATCACAAGTTGTCCACGCACGCCGCGAGCGTCCATGCGCTGCATCGACGGCGAATAGACGTAGATGCGGGTTTCTTTGGGCGTATAGACCGCCTCGAAATGGTGCCATTCGGTGGTGGTGATCTGGCCGCCATGCGGTGCCTCGCGCGGCTGGCGAACCGACGTTGCGTCAGCACTTCCCTCATAACCCGGCATACGATGGTCTGCGTGCGCCGAGTGATCCGATGCTACGTCGTGACCGGAAGAACCGTGCTGGCTGCACCCCGAACTGCCTGTCGAGCAACCGCCTCCACATTGGGCCCACGCATTGGTGCTTGCAGAAACGAGCATCAGTGTGACGATTATCAAAACAGGAACCAAGTTCGTCACCGCAGCGAAACGCACGACTGCGGGATGCCAATATCGATGAATCCACATGTTAATACCCTTTACGTCTGTTCTGGTGAGGGTTGGTTGGAAGACGTTTGCCCGTCGGGCTACTTCGTATGAGTTCGGTGCGCTTACCACGATGGGCAGGCACTCAGTGGCAACTCGCCCCAGAGGACGGCCTCGCTCGGCCGCCTGTCGAGCGCTGCTCGCTGGCGGCCTCTCGCTGCCTTCGCAGGGCGGCTAAGTCGATTTCCTCGTTAGTCAGGGGAATCGCCGGGGAAGGCACGGCATACTGTGACGGTCGGGCCACCGTCGGCTCGGGGTCATCACCTTTCGCCAGCCACGGGAAACGTGACGGACTTGCACAACCAGTAATCGTTAGCAAAAGGAAAACAAACCAAGTTACAGTTGAAAGCCTCATTGCTCAAACCTTTCTCCTAAGAGTCCTTTCTCGAGAACCTTTTCCGCTCGCCCTGTGGCTGGCCTATTGAGGACAGCCTCGTTGAACGCGGCTCCTCCTCACTTTACTCCCATCCTCAAGTCGTCTTCCACGGCGAAGAAACCGCCGCCGCCGCCAAAACCGCCCTGACCGCCGCCGCCGAAACCGCCCTGACCGCCGCCACCGAAACCGCCACCGCCGAAGCCTCCGCCACCTCCCCCGAAGCCTCCTCCTCCGCCACCGAAGCCGCCGCCGCCGCCCAAACCGCCGCCGAGTCCGATGCCGCTCTGAATCGGCAACACAAGGTCGCCGACAGGATAGACCTTCGTAACGAGTTCGCTTTCGGCTTCCTCGGGCGTGGTGATCAGCAACACTTCGTCGCGGATTACATAGGTCAGTTCCAGGTCCTTGAGCATCAGACGCAGAGCAGAACGAAGCGTGATGCCCTTCAGATTCCGTGTGATCGGAACGTCAGTTCCGATGCCCACGTTATCCAGTTCGCCGGCGTCGAGTTCGATGTTGATGCCGTGTTGGTCCTTGAGAAAATCGACGACCTGGTCCAACGGCGTTTCGATGAACTCAAGACGCGTGTCGTCGTCCAACGCGTCAAAGATTTTTTGTTCGGCACTGCCGGTTTGAGCCAAGTCGATGGAGGCATACTTCTTTCGACGCAGCGTCAAGTCAGCCCATACCTGCGGTTCTGGGTACAGGATGGGGGGATCGCCTGGGAACGGCACGAGGGCCTTTTCGACCTCGAGTAGAGTCAAGGCAAAGTTCTTGTGACGCACTTCGCGCAGACGCTCCAGTGTGGACACATGTCCGCCGAAACGTGCCGCCCAAGTCGCGGTGACCGGCGTAGTACCTTGGGGATCCAGTTCCCGCACATTTTCGGCAATGATGTCCTCGGCGTCCCGGTAGCGTCCTTCGTCCATCATCGAGTTAAACTTAACCATCATTTGCTTGATCTTCTGGCGTTTGTCCGCCAATTCTTTGACCAATTGCTCGCGGTCTTCGGCAGCCGCCCGGTTCTCTTCGGCCAACGCACGACGTGCCTGGAATTCGTAAGCCTGTCGTCCGGCTTCACGGATCGCCGATTGGACTTGATCGCGCAACTTCGCTCGCGAGTCCGGATCCAAATCGGTCGAGTTCTCCACCGTCTCCAACAGTAGTTTCAAGTCGCCCTGGGCTCCTTCCGGGTTCGCCCCCAGTCGATCGCGCGCGTCACTCAATTCCTCCTCGACTTCGGCTTGGATCTTCTGCCTCATAACCTCTTCGGTGTTCTGGACCGAGTTGAGGAACGCCCCCTCGTCTTCCATGAATTCGCCGAGTAATCCGCTGCCTGGCTGGCCAGCAACCGTGGCCGCTGTCATCAGAAGCATCGACATGGACGAAACAAGGAGAATCACGTGATTGTGCTTGGTCATGTTAGGGGCCTCCAAATCATGGAAGTGCTCAGTCTCAAAAATCGGGAATTACGGACTGTCCGGTGCTGCTCGATGCCATAACGACGTGCCCGATTGCATATTGGCGGACCGAAATTCCCAGGCCATAGTCCAACTCGCGCTGAGCGAGCAGAGCCCAGGGAGTGCCCGGGTTTTCTCGTACGCAGCGCACCAACAGACGCTCGGCCTTTTCGGCGCGCTGACGAAAACGGGAATCCGACATCATTTCCAGCGTCGGAACGAGAATCAGATGGTTGGTCGTCTCGTCGAGGAATCCGGGTTGGACCACGGCGTCGCAAGTCAGACGATACTCTTCTAGCCGAACGCTCGTGGCTAACAAACGGCCGCGAGTCAAGTCGTACCAGGCTCGCCAGCGAGGCGACGTCTCACTCCCGTACTCGGCTTCCAATCCGTTACCCACAACGTCCGGTTGACTCACGTGGACCAACGCCTGCTCGACGATTCGGGTCGTGCGATCAGCTTTTGCCTTCAGCCAGCGACGCATCATTCGCAACTTGCCGCCGAACTTCGCCGGAGCAATGTAGTTTCGCATGAATCCGTACGGCGGCGTTTCGGACCATTGGCCAAACAGCATCGTTGGCGGAGGGCCGAGTTCTCTGTTCTGCGTGACCTTGACGGCCTCCATTACGGCCTGTCGAAGTGGGTGTGATTGCACGTCGACCAGATACTCCTCGATCGACCGATAATCTGGCTGATACGCCTGTATTGCGACCTCGCCGAACGGAGCGCGGTCTTTGTCTCGATCAAAGAGGGTGAACGTACCGCCCGTTCGCCGCGACAGGCGTGTCAGTGCGTAAGGGCTGAAGCCCGACACGAGGCCCTTGAGGTCGCGGCCCCCGTACCAGGAAGGCAGAGCGACTTGCGTGGCGGCGAGACATCTGTGGTCAGTAACGTTCGGGTCGGGACCTCCGTACCAGGAAGGCATGTCGGCCCCGAGGAAACCTGACGGCGACGCCAAAGCGGTCGCTGGCTGTTGTGTCAAGAACCAGTAGTCCAACTCCAAACGCTCTGGCACCGGCGAATCGGGCCCTCGTTTGATCGGCAACGGACGAACCTGCCGCGATTGAGAATCCACAAACGAATGCAGCCCCATCTCGGCCCCCAAGACCGCTGAAGGTCCAACCACCGAAACCGACGCATTTTGGTCTCGACAAATCCGAATCGTGTCTTCCAGCTTCGCCGCGTCGTCGCCCGACTCGTCCGTCCAGACCACGATCATCAGTTGCCGATCGCGCCAGTTCTCGCGATACAGCGCCACGCAATGTTGGACGGCCGCAAAGACGTTTTCCTTGCCGGAGGCGTCGACGGGCACCTCTCTGAGTGATTTCAAGACAAGTTCACTGGCTTCCGTCGGCGCGGCATGCTCTTTCATCCCAGCGCCAAAGGAAACGACAGCGTTCAGCAATTGATGTTGCGAGGCTGTTCCCCCACCGAATCTTCGGAGAAACGAGTCGACTCGTGTGATCATGCGTTGGCGGTCGTCAAGCCAACTGTACGATGCGTCCATCAGCCATACGACCAGCAAATCGCCCTTCTGCAGTTTGCCTTGCATGCTACTTGTCACCCGGTCGACGGCCTCTTCGACCGAGCCCGCGGCAGACGGGGATTCGGTCCTTCGGCTGGGCGCCGCCGTGGATGGCGCGGGCGGCTGAGTTTCATTCGTAGTCGGCAGGTCGAATCGGGCCAGAGTGACATTGAGGTCGGGTAGTGACGAATTCGATTCCGGAATCGAAAGCGAGGCAGAAGATTCAGCAGGAGGCAAAACCGGTGCAACCTCGTCTTGCATCACGAATTCGTCCGATCCATCTCCTTCGCCTGTGTCGAACACGGCATTCAATTCCAATTTGCGCGAAGTACCCGATGGCAACACGCAGAATGCCATGACAAACAAGGCACCCGCATGCAGGCCGGCCGAGAGAACCAGCTCGCCATATTTCCCAAACTGTCTGCCCAGAAATTCACTTCCCAGGAATGTGCGAATCACGCTAGCGACATCGGTTGTCGTCATGGTGGACCCAATCGCAAGGGACGCTTACATCGTTGGCATCAAGAACCTGAAAAAAGACGCGACGGTTTCTTAGATGCACGCGGGGAACGCTTTCTTCGTGATGCCGCCGTTTTTTTCGGTGGGCGTGCTTCAGTAGGTCCCGACTGCCGGACGGGACCTGCGGCTCGGGTGGGGGCTAGATTCGATTCCAGGTCCCGTCCGGCAGCCGGGACCTACTTGGGTGCCTGCAAGAAAGTTAGCGACGGCGTGAAGAAACCGAGACCAACATGCATCGAAAGAATGATGGTTGGATCACTACAGATCTTGGTGTCCGAACACGCGATATGAGGAGTCACAAATGAGACGTACTGCTTCTGGCTACAAAACGCTGTTATTGATTCTGTTGATATTGTTGGCGTCGGCCCCGGCATTCGCAGCCAAGCGACGCGGGGGCGAAGCGAAAGCGGGAGAAACAGTCGAGCTGTTCGCTGCAATCAAAGCTGGCGATATTGCCGTCAAGCTGATTCCGAAGGATGTAAAGGAGGCAAATCTGCTGATCGAGAACAAGGCGAAAAGGCCACTAACAATCAAGCTGCCCGAAGCGTTTGCCGGCGTCCCCGTTTTGGCCCAGATCGGCGGCGGCTTCGGTGGTGGCGGCCTAGGCGGCGGTGGCCTCGGTGGTGGTGGGCTTGGCGGTGGCGGCGGCGGCGGCCAGCAAGGCTTTGGCGGCGGGTTTGGCGGTGGCGGGCTCGGCGGCGGAGGAGGCTTCGGGGGCGGCGGCTTAGGTGGCGGCGGCATGTTCAATGTGGCCCCCGGCAGAGTTGGCAAGCTCAAAGTCGCCACGGTCTGCTTGGAGCACGGCAAGAGTGATCCCAACCCGCGAGTGCCCTACGAAATTCGCCCGATCGAATCGTTCACCAAGGATCAGAAGGTGATCGAAGTGGTCAAGATGCTTGGCCGCGGTGAGGTCCCGCGAAACACGGCCCAGGCAACGGTTTGGCATTTGGCAAACGGTTTGAGTTGGCCTGAGTTGGCGCATAAAGACAGAATCCGGTTGCGCAGCGGTTATGCCGAGAAGTACTTCGCACCGCAGGAAATCGCCCTGGCGATGCGCGTGGCAGCCGAGGCCGCTCGACGAGCCGAAACGTACGACACGGCTGACCACCGAGGATATGATTCGCTGAGCCAAAAATAACTGAAGTTCCACGTTGTCAGACGGTGCTGATCCGGGCCAGCAGATCGAGGTCGATTTCGGCGTCCAATGTTATTGAATCGAACCTCAACCAATCCGGAAGATCCGCGCCAAACATGTGATCGGTGTTCGATGGCCGCGCCGGATCGCTTGACGGTTCGCCGAGCTGGGTTTCTGTCGATAGCCCGTCGGCGGCCAGGGTGGGGCTTTCCGCGGAAAGATCGCTGGTCGAAGGCTCGGCCAGCGTCCAGTCCTGCCACGGGACGGGCGTTCCGGCGTCTTCTGCAGAAAGCTGCTGCGGACGCGCGGACGATTCGCCTTCTCCGGCTGCAGACGCCGACCGTGCGTTCAGGAAACTGATCACCATCAGGACATCCAACGGTGTCGAGTTGCCGTCACCGCTCGCGTCGTAATAGGGCGGTGGAGAATGATCGACCACTGGCGGTGGGAGCTTGTGGCTCCCGGTGGCGTTGAGCCGATTGACCATAATCAGGACATCCAACGGGATAACCGCGCCGCTGCCGTCGACGTCGAGCGGGTTCTCGGCATTGTGCCAAGGTTTCTGTCCGTGCATCGCCGCGTCGATCAGAGTTTCGCGCAAGGCATCATGATTCTCCTGATCCTCCAAGGGATGGGCACTCAGATTCGTCCTGGCCAGCAGTTCGTTATTGCCGTCCAGCACGACCAGATCCAAATGGCCCGCCCCCCAACCGGCCCAGACATCCGACGAACCGTCGCTGTTGTGATCCATGTCCTGCAGCCACGGAATGCTCTTGCCTTCGGTCATTTCGGCGTTGCCTGATTCCAGGCCAAACCGGTTGACGCCCACGAAGTGGATGTCCAACAACGGATACTCGGTTTCCAGCTCCGTTTGCATCTCATCCAAGTGTCCAACTTGGACACGGCAGGTCCCTCACGTCGAATAGCCGAACATCCACACCGAGACCTGCTGGAGATAGTCTCGCGGCGAAACGGCGTGGTTGTACGTCGCAGACGCCGGATTGACATCCACCAAAGCGAAATTGGGCACCGAGGCGTCCTCCGCTTCAGCCGCGTCTGCCGGTCCGGCGACCGATAAGCCATCGCCGTCCATCAGCAACCGCGATTCCAGACGCTCCAACCATGGCGTGAAACAGTGGTTCGGTGAACGCGATTTGCCAATGCGCCGGAAAACATTTGATCTCGCCATGATTCTCGATTCTCCGTTACTCAAGACCCATCATCGGGGCCACTGCAGTCCGTTACAGTCTAGCTCGGTACGACCCTCGCGGCGTGCGCTCAGCTCGTGGGGCACGTTTCCAACGTGCCTCTTCGGTTGCAGGCACGTTGGAAACGTGCCCCACGTCAGGCCCTACCCGCGGCAACGGCGAGCAGGGCGATAACACCAAGCGTCTAACGACCGGCGGACACCATGGCGACAGCCGAATCGTTCCTGAGTGGGCGCTCTACTGACCCTGAGGTTGCTGCGACTTCAGATGGGCCGCGTAAAACTCGTCGACAACCTGCAAGTACTTTGCGGGGGCCGCCGCAATCTTCTTCGTACAGGGCGGGCAGCAGACGTAGACGATCCGCCCGTTCACCACCGTCCATTTCGGACTCTTCGGCAACGCCTTGTTCATCACCGGGCACTTCCCTTGCGCTTTGGCGAAGTTGGCGTGGATCGTGGCCCAATGCTCGGTACTCACCTTGCCCTTCAGGCACCCCTTGCAGCAGAGGAATATGACCTCCTCGCCGATCTTCGCCTTGACGGGCGCTCCATGTGCCCCAAGCTGCTGACCGGAAACAGGGCAGATCTTCTGGACCGCAGCGCGATTCTGGTCGCTCTTAGCAGATTCCTGCTCGGCACCGAGCGACGGCAGGCTTGTCAGAACGACCAGCATAAGAGACGCAACGTACTTCATCTTTGTTTCTCCTAAAAATGAGAAAAAGGGTTAACGGCTCATCGGTGGAAACCACTTCCAATCCGAGCCACAAAAAGTGTGTCGAAGCGATGCCTCGTACGGGGGTCGAGTGTTGGGTGTCAGGTGTCAGGTTTCGGGTGTCAGGTTTCGGGTGTCAGGCGTCAGGCTAATCTGCTCAATTGTCTATACTCTCCGTTTCCCGTACCAAAGTCCTTCTTACCCGACACCTGACACCCGACACTCGTCCTCCGTTCCTGTCACGCTGCTTGCACTGCACTCTCGCTTGATCCTTCCTCCGCTCCCGCCCAGTGCGGATCTCTCAATCCGAGCCGCATCTTGATCTCCAGATAGCCGCAGTACAGGGTCGGGACGATGAACGATGTGAGCGGCTCGACCAGCATGCCTCCGAAAACCGGCAAGGCCATTGCCCGGGCCACGTCCGCGCCGCGGCCCGTCGATATCAGGACCGGCACCAGCGCCACTAAGGTCGTGACGGTTGTCATCGTACAGGGTCGTATGCGTCTCAAGCCGGCTTCGTAAATCGCGTTGCGAAGGTCCTCGACGCTACGTATCGTGCTGCGTTTCAGTATCTGCTGGATGTAGGTGGCCATGACAACGCCGTCATCCACCGCGATGCCAAATAGCGCGATGAAGCCCACCCAAATCGCCGTGTTCATGTCGACGCCCATGATCGCCACGGCCATCATACCGCCGGAGAAGGACACGGGAATGGCCGAGAAAACCACAAGCGAGATGGGGAAATCGCGGAACGTGAGATAGATCAACAGCAAGTTGACCAACATCACGGTCGGTACGATCCACATTAGCCTCTCGTTTGCTTCGATTTGATTTTGAAATGATCCGACTAGCTTAGGCTCGAAGTTTCCTTTCGGGAAATAAAGGCCATCGCTTCTTTTCTTGTCCGGGTTTTCGCGGGCGATCTTGCGCGCTTTTCGTATCGACGCCTCCACCGCTTCGACGGTCTCCAAGTCGCCCGCAGCGCCGGACGGCGAAAAGGAGACGTGTGCTACCAAGCGGGCGTCCTCGCTGTTAATCGCGCCCGGACCCCATGTCGTGGCCACCTGGGCAAGTCGCTCCAACGGGACGACATCGCCGGTTTGGGTGACGACCGGCACTTGACCTAGCTCGTCGATCCGCTCGCGAATGTCGCGTTGGTAGCGGATTTGGATCGGATAGCGCTCACGGCCTTCGACGGTCGTGGTCACGTCCAGGCCGCCCAGTCCGGCCGACACGATCTGGTTGACATTCATCGTCGTCATGCCGTAGCGGGCCGCTTCCTCGCGGTCCACCTCGAACTCGAAGTACGGCTTGCCCATCACGATATCGGGATTGACGGTCCCGGCTTTGACGTGGTGGAGCTTCTTGATGTGTTCGGCCACGGCCAGCGACGCCTCGCCCAGTCCTTCCAGGCTGTCGCCGTAGATGCGCACGGCCATCGGCGCCTTGATGCCGCTTTGCAGCATGACCACTCGGCCCTCGATGGGCTGCAGCTCTGATGCGGGTGTGATACCCAGCAGCGTGGCCACCGAGTTGATTTCGTCCCAGATCTTCTTTTCGGTCATGCCGGGGCGCCACTGGTCGCGAGGTTTGAGCATGACGTACGTTTCAACCATGGCTGCCGGCGCGGGATCCAGCGCCGATTCGATGCGGCCGATCTTGCCGAGCACGTCTTTGACCTCGGGAATCTCCTTGATCATCACGTCTTGCGTTTGCAGCACCTGCATGGCCTGGGAAAAACTGGCCGCCGGATACAAGCTGGGCATGTAGAACCAACTCCCTTCATCCAGCGCGATCCAGTCGTCGCTCTTCAGCCCCGTGAACGTGTGCTTCGCTGTCACATAGCCGGGCACCTCGTTTAGGTCCGCCCCCAGCATGGCGACCAGTCTCTCGACCGGAAGTAGTACTGTCGGCAAACCGATCCAGGCTCCCAGCCCCAAAACGATGATCACTGCGGGAAACGACAGCATCAGCATCTTGCGCCGCAGCGCAAGGCGCAACCGGCCGGCATAGACCCACCGCACGAACCGGCTGGCTGGGTTTTCCTCCATGGGCCGAATCCTCTCGCGAGTCATCCACCAGCCGGCCAGAAAACCGACTCCCGCGGCAATGGTGGTCGCCCAGGGGAAGCTCAGTGAAGTCAGGCCCTCGATGTGGTCACGCCAGACGAAACACAGGCCCGCGCTCAAACCGGCAAATGCCAACGCCGCCACGATGCTTGCCCACCGCGGCACGCGTGAACTCTTCAGGAAAACGCGACAGAGCATCGGTACGACCGTCACGGCTACGATCAAACTGGCGGCCAGGGCAAAGGTCTTCGTCCAGGCCAGTGGCGTGAACAGTCGGTGGTCGCGGCCGGTCAGTAGAAACACGGGCAAGAAGCTCACGACTGTCGTGCTGACCGCCGTGATTACGGCCGGCACGACTTCGGCGGCCGACTTGCGAATGACTTCCATCCGCCGCTCGGACCCGCCTAGCGAGCCCTCCGCTTCCCAATCGGACAGACCGCCGTAGATGTTCTCCAGAATAATGATGCCCATGTCCACCATCGTGCCGATGGCGATGACGATGCCTGCCAGCGACATGATATTGGCATCCACCCCGAACACCTTCATGGCGATAAACGACATCAGCACAGCCATTGGCAACGTAATGGCAATGACGATGCTGGCCCGCACGTGCAGCAGGAACAAGACAATCACCATGATGGTGATCACGAGTTCATGGCCCAAGGCATCGGACAGCGTAGCGATCGTTTCGTCGATCAAGACCGTACGGTCGTAGACCGCGCGGATCTTGATTCCGTCCAACTCGGACTCCAGGGCTGCGATCTTTTCCTTAACTCGCCCGATGACGTCGCGCGGGTTCTCGCCGTAACGCATCACGACCACGCCGCCGACCGCTTCGTGGCCGTTGAAATCGAGCGCCCCACGCCGAAACGAAGGGCCGATTTGCACTTGGGCCAAATCACGGACGCGGACCGGAATCCCATCGCGAGTCAGCACGACCGTGTTTTCGATTTGCTCGAGCGTTTCCGATTCGGTCTTGCCTGATCCGATGAACCCCTTGCCGCGGACCAGGAATTCCATGCCGCCGACTTCGACCGTTTTGGCACCAACGTCGATATTCGACGCTTTCGTCGCGTCGATGACCTTGCTGAGCGGGATATTGTGGTATCGCAGCTTGTCGGGATCGACTTCGATTTGATACTGGCGTACGTAGCCGCCAATCGATGCCACCTCGGCTACGCCGTCCACGGACTGCAAGGCGTACTTGACGAAGAAGTCCTGCTTTGAGCGCAGTTCGGCCAGGTCCATCCCTTCCGGCGGTTCAAGCACGTAGTAGTAGATCTGCCCGAGCGCCGTGGCGTCGGGTGCGAGCACCGGCGTGACGCCTTCGGGCAGGGTGTTCGAGACGGTCGTCAGTTGCTCGGCCACCCGGGAACGCGCCCAATAAAAATCCACCTCGTCGCCAAACGTCACCTGCACGAAGCTGAAACCGAACATGCTCTTGCCACGCACGCTTTTAGCACCGGGCACGGACTGCAGGGCGATCGAGAGCGGATAGGTGATCTGGTCTTCCATGTCCTTCGGCGAGCGGCCCATCCATTCGACGAGCACGATCACCTGGTTCTCGCCCACGTTCGGAATTGCGTCCAGCGGCACTTTCTGGGTCGAGTACCAGCCGTAGGCGATCACCACAATGATTCCCACCACGATGACCAACCGCTCGCGGATTGAAAAATCAAGAATCTTGTTGATCATTGGGCGGCCTCCTTGCGCAGTTTGGCGAGGTACTTTGCCGGTTCGGCGAGCAAGTCTTCGCGACACCCCTCACAGCAGATAAAGACATGCCGGTCGTCCACGTCAACTTTGATCGGTGTGCCCATGGAACCCAGCGGCATATCGGCCACGGGGCAGTTCTTCTGCTTTTCCGCCAACGCTCGATCCGCAGGCGACAGTTTGGCAAGCGCTTCGGCGATTGCAGTTGCCTCGTCATCCTCCGTTTCCGGCGACTCCACGTCCTGAGGAACTTCCATTGCAGGAAGCACCGGTTCCGCCACGATCTGCGGTGCACTGACCGGCGGAAGATCCATCTGCGGAAGTTCCTCGTTGGAGGCCTCCTCTGGTGCACTCTCGCCAAGATTCGCCAGATACTTGTCTGGGGCGTCCAGAAGCCTCTTTTCGCAGCCCTTGCAGCAAATAAAGATCGGACGGCCGTCGACATCGACCTTCACCGGCGTGCCCATCGAGCCCAGCGGCTGCTTCGTGACAGGGCATATCTTCTGCTTCTCCGCCAACGCGCGATCCTCGTCCGAGAGTTTGGAGAGGGCTGCAACGATCTTCTCGGATTTGCCCTCGTCCACCTCAATTGGTTTAGCTTTGGTAGGGTCGATCAGCGAAGGTTTGCCGGCCATTTGCATTGCCGCATCGAGCAGGAAGTTCCCGGACGTGGCAATCTGTTCGCCTTTCTTCACTCCCTTCAACAGAACGATCTGACCGTCCGTGCTTGGTCCGAGTACGACCCACCGGATTTCAAAGCGCCCGGGCTCGGTTTCCACGAACACGACACTGTTGTCACCGGCCATCAAGACCGCGTTGCGAGGCACGATCAGCGCCTCGTGCGACGGGACCGACTCGGCGGCGAAGCCAAAGGTGGCGGCCGGTACCAATTCGACTCCGCATTCGCGGCATTTGCCCGGCGCTGATTCAACGACGTGCGGATGCCGCGGGCTGATCCACTTGTTGGCAAGTTCCGAGTCGTAGACTAGCTGCGGCGCATCGCTGTCCGACGCACCTGGGACTTCGATGGTAGCCTTGGCATAATCACCGATGCGCAGCAAACCTTCCTCGTTGGGTACTACCACGCGGACGCCAACGGTTCGGGTCTTCGGGTCCACGTTGCGGTCGATAAAGGCCACGCGTCCGGGAAACTGGCGGCCCGGCAGAGATTGAACTTCGGCTTGGACCTTCTGCCCGTATCGAATGACGGCCGCATCATCGGGAAACAGTTCCAGCATCAGCCAAACAGTGGACAAGTCGGCGACACGGTAGATCGGTTGGCCGGTCTTGACATAACGACCTTTGTCCGCCAGCTTTTCGATCACCGTGCCGCTGATCGGCGAGTAAATGTGCATACTACTGTTGGCTCGGCCGATTTGCTCCAATTCCTGGATCTGCTCCTCGGTCGTCCCCAGTTCGATCAGCCTCTGCCGCGCACTCTGGTAGAGCCTTTGTTGCGACTCGATGGCGGGGGTTGACGCCGAAGATGCTTCTAGTTCCTCCAGCCCTCGTTTCATCCGGAGCAATTCGACTTGGGTCGTGTACAATTGGGGCGAGTAGAGCCAAGCCAGTTGATCGCCCTTGTTCACAAGGACGCCCGTGTAGTCGGCGAACAGACGATCAAGCCGCCCGTCGACGTAGGCCGAGATGGTCGCCAGCGTCCCTTCGTTGTAGGTAATCGCGCCGATTGCGCGGATTTTCCGGGCGAACGGCACCGACTGGACGGCTACCGTTTGGATATTCGCGATCCGTCGCGCAACCGGGCTCACTTGGATGGACAATTCATCCGTGTCATCGCCGCTCGAGGTCACCGGCACCAACTCCATGGCGCAGACGGGACACCGTCCCGGTTCCGTTTGCGGCGGGGTGCACATCATCGGGCAGATGTAACGCGTGTCGCTACTGCCGACGGCCTGCTGGGTCGTCCCACCGCCGCCTGCGGAGATCCAGCCGAGACGCTGAGCCAGCCCCAATCCGAAAATCAGCAGCGCTCCGACCGCGAGAAACAACAGAGGCGTCAAGAATGTTTTGATCCACCAACGTTTCAATTTTGGCTTCTTCATATTCTCGTTGGATGCTTTTGGGTCGCTCATTATTCACCTCGTGGCCGATTTTTCTTGAAAGGTTGTTCAAGTTGCCATCGGCTTCGGAGTAGGTCCCGCTTGCCGAGCGGGACCTCGGACTCGGAGGTTCAGCCATCATCAGGTCCCGCTCGGCAAGCGGGACCTACCAAGATGCGTGTGGCGAACAGGTGGCGCAACACAGCACAGGAGAACGAGACACTTGGCGGAAGAAGGCTATCGGTCCGCGCGCAGTATCTCCGCAGAAGAAGCTGCTAACACAGGAAGCGAGAGAGCGTGATGCAGCGATCCAGAGCCGTCGTGACGATAGATTCGCTCGATTCGTCGACGGCGAAAGGAGAACAAGCTTCGACAACAATCGTCGCTACCGAAGCATGTGCGAATACCCCCAGTTGGACACGTTCGTCGCCGTTTCGCGTCGGCTGCGTTGGAGTCGCCGGCTGCGGATCGGAGCGGCGCGAAAGATGGCAGTTGCATGTCGGGCTGCAGTGGCACGGCGGGTTGCCAGCGGGCACCGAGGCCAACTGGCGTTTGCGACAACAGTCCGAGATATCCTGCTTTTTAGCAGACGCACAGCAACTCCGGGCGACCGTCGGCTTGCTTTCGCTCTGCGAATCGGCACTGATGTCACGCTGTTCAGTAGCATTCGCGCCCGAACAATGGCAGGTCGTCGGTGGAACGAACGGAAACACCAGCATCCCCGTGGCAAGCCAGACGCTAATGCGACTGGCGATCACGCTAGATGCTGTGCAAAACATGGTTGACCTCAGATTAACTCGATTAAATACGCTTCTGAATTCTTATCGGCAACTGATCAGATAGACATCACGCGATAGAAAGCGGGGTGCGGTTCCTTGACCGAAAAACTGGTTTGTCCACTAGAATTTTGTCTCGACGACCGCTACGAGTCAAGGTCGATGGGCCGACCAACTGGCGTTTGGCTCCGAGCCAACGCCAACAGGCAATACAAACGGCGAATTCCTCTCGCGGCCATTGAGGCGGTCGCCTTAAAAAGACCTAGAACTCCATAACTGCCAACGTGCCCGCCTAGTACGCCCGGGCGTGAGTATGTCGGCAGTTGCTAGACTTTCCCCTCGCGAGCGATTGGGAAGGCTTTTGGCTGCCGATCAGCAGCACGTGTGTGTCGGTTCGCCAAGCTACGGGATGTTGCACAGACCGTTG
>JADHUC010000185.1 GCA_016784735.1 Pirellulaceae bacterium
GTGGGCCGGCCCACCGCCGGTTCCTTCGGCATCTGTTCCAGCGCCGAGGCCTTCGGCGACCCCGCGCGGCTGTTCCCGCTGCTCGAGGACGCGGGAGTCAGCATGGTGCGGCTGTTTCCCTCCTGGGACTCGTTTCAGCCTCAGCCGGGGCAATGGAACTTTCAAGGCGGCGACGAATTGGTCCGCAACGCGGGTCGGAATGGCATCCAGATCACGGCGCCGCTGTGCTACCTGGCCCCCTGGGCCTCGGCCGCCGCGCCCGACGAACGGGACTACGGCAAGCGCACGCGGACATTCCCAATCAAGGACATGCGACACTGGCGCGAGTACGTGGAGGGCGTGGTGACCCGTTACCGCCAGGACGTGAAGTACTGGGAGGTGTGGAACGAGTTCCAAGGGTTTAACGTCAACGGCACGGTGCAGGACTACGTCCAGTTGGTGCGGCAAACCTACGAGGTCGCCAAGCGGGTGGACCCCAAATGTCAGGTCGGCCTGGGCACGTCGAGCTTCGACCTCAGCTTCCTTGAAGAAACGATTGTTCAAGGGGCAGCCGACCATTTCGACTTCATCGACATCCACCCCTACGAGTTGATGGGCGCAGTGATGGAAGGGCGCGAACCCGTATTCCTGCAGATCATGCCGAACCTCCGCAAGATGCTGGCCAGGACCAAACAGCGGACGGACATCCCCGTCTGGGTCGGCGAGATCGGCACGACCACCACGGACAAGCCCGAGGACGAGCAGCGACAAGCGGAGGCCCTGGTAAAGGCCTATGTCCTGTGCCTGGCCCAGGGCATCGACCGGGTGTTCTGGTTCGAGGGCCGCGGCCCGTACCGGATGGGACTCATCCGCAGCGATCCGAATTGGACGAAGCGGCCCTCGTGCGATGCGCTTCGCACCCTGACCGGCCTGCTGGGTCCGCGACCCGAGCGACTGGGCTGGCTCAACCCGACCGGGCAGAGCCACGGATTCGTCTTTCAGGGCGCTGCCGGCCCCGTGCTTGTGACCTGGGCCGCCACCGACCAGGGCGACACGCTGCGGCTGCCGGCCGGCCTGACGACAATCGACCTGGCTGGGAAAGCCACCGCGATCGAAGCGGAGCAGGACCTCGCGCTGACCCGAGTGCCCGTCTTCGTCACGAACTTGCCGCCGGGGTGGGTGGCTGACGCCCGCTCCCACCGCGATCAACCGTTCCCGTGGCAGCAGGACTACAGCCAGGCGGAAACCGTCTCATGCAAGCCCGGGACCGGCGAGAATGACGGACTGACCTGTCTCGGTGACGGTGGGGACAGCAAGCCGCTGGTTGGGCAGATCGAGGGCGCCACGGCGCGTCGCAGCGACCGAGCGAACAAGCACTACTATCTGGCTTTTGACGTGGCCGACACGTATGCCTCGGTCGGCGACAATCAGCTCGAGATCACGGTCGTGGCCCGTCGAGTGGATCCAGCCAAAGCCGGTGGCTGCAACCTGTTCTACGAGTCAACGCAACGCTATCGTTTGGGCGACCAGTGGTGGACGATCCCTGCCGAGCCGGGCTGGCACCGGTTCACGTTCCGGATCAACGACGCCAACTTCGCCAACAACTGGGGCTACAACTTCAGCATCAATACCCTTTCCTCCCCGGACGACGTCTGGATCAAGGAGGTGCTAGTGAAGCGCGCCGGTCCGAAGCAATGACGAGTACGACCTTGGACAGGAGTGCAATACAGGCCGCTGCGCGTCGTCACGGGCGGGCGTTTGCCTAACCTTGCGGCTATGGACGAAGGCAAGCTCACACGCAACGCCTTCGCGCAGGTGTCTAACCAGATCTTTCGCACGCCGCGTTTGCTGAGCCTGACGTTCACAGTAATCGCCAGGAGCTTCAATCCGAACTCGATCCATGGGCACCTCCCATTGTTCGAGTCGGTATCTGGCATCCTGCGGAGAAAGTGGCACTCCATAGGTCAGGAATCGTCCATTTGGTCCCCAAGACCAGGACTCCGGCTCGCGGGAAACCACATCGAACATGCGGGCTACGTGATCGAGTCGCTCATGGATTGCCTGCCCCAAATCGCGAATCTGTGCCGCAATACTGAAGCCGTTCGCCGGCCACTGGACTCGTGGGGGTACGGCCAGGGATTGAACAGCATGGCTGACGCTGAGATTGCGAGCGAGTTGGAGTACGACTAAGATTTGATACGAAGTCGATGGCCGCGTTCGTCGCAGTAGCTTCGTGTCGAGTAGCGCTGCAGAGTCCGGCTAAGATCGAAGACTTTCAGAGTGACGTTAGGGGCGTAGTGATGCCGGTCCTCTGCGCGCGGAGCGTCATCGGACGAGACGATGTCGAGAGGAGTCACCAGCGAGGCTGTAGGAGTCGGTGAGAGTCAGCCGCTGCTCGCGTCAGAGAAGAATTCGGGTGAACAATCGCTCCCGATCTTTGTCCCGATTGTATCTCGGTTTGTATCGCCGCTTGTATCACGCGAAAATCGGGTAAATTTGCATCTCGCGTTGTCAACGCAAGTCGTTTTCGTGAAACGACTTGCGAGTCGGGGCGACTAGATTTGAACTAGCGACCTCTGCGTCCCGAAAACAGGTATCTATCAAAAAAGTCAGGAAAATCGAGCTTTATCCCTCTCGCCTGATACCTTTTTTGTGCCGAATCCTGTAAGAAAGGTATCAGCGAAGGGTATCAGTGACCCAAACGAGAGGACCCTCGTCGTGCCCCGCAAATACAAGCTCACTTGGCAACCCGGATCGGGACGGAACCCTGGCCGCTGGCGAAAAAAGTACAAGCGAAAGGCATACTACTTCTCAGGTGGACGAGGGAAGAGCGATCGCCAAGCGTACGAGACGGCTCTGGCGGAGTGGGAAAGGCTGAAGCTGACGATTGATGCCGCACTACCCAAACCGCATCAGGCACACTACGAGCGAGCCATCCGCGAGTGGGAAGCCGTGCTGACTTGGTGCCGGAAGCACCCCGGCGATGACGAAATGGCTCATACTGCCGTGGAAAAACTAGATCGTCTCCGACGTCAGTTTGCCGCCGTCAAGCCAATACCCGTTCCACGTGAGGACACGTTTGAGGCACATTTTGACCGCCAACCCTGCCCCCCGGAATTCGCCGAGATCTTTGCCAAACTCGACTCACTCGAATTTCCTGGGGCACCGCCGGACGAATCTGTGTACAGCGATGTTATCGACCCATCGAAACACGACTTCCTGCAGAAACTGGACCCATCTGACCCCGGCCAAGAGAGGTCCAGAATCTGGCGAGATCGCCTGGACGTGATGAACCGATCCGCCACGCCGGAGGACCAAACGGTGGGAGTCTACGTAGAACAATTCATCGCGAAAAAGAAAGCGTCCGCCTCCGCAGGTCAGCTTACGGCAGGACGCGTTTATGCGCTACGACTTCATCTGACTCACTTCCGTGATTGGGTGGGAAGTGAATTCAACGTCGTCGACATCAAGGGCAAGCACCTCGACGACTACCATGAGGCATTGCTCGAAGACGTCGGCGCCAAGAAGTGGTCCGGGACAACAGCTGCGGATCGACTCGGTTCCGTCAAGACGTTTGTCAGATGGCTATGGCAAATCGAAGCAATGCCCTCCTTGCCGCGAAACATGGACCGCGATTCGCAGGCGCTGAAGATCGTCAAGACCTTGCCCACGATCGTGACCTTCACCAAGCAGGAGATAGCGACGTTGCTGCCAGAGGCTTCCGATCGCACAAAACTGTACATTCTTCTGATGCTGAACTGCGGTATGACGCAGAAGGACATTTCCGATCTCGATCTGTCGGAGGTAAACTGGGATGCGGGACGGATTACTCGCAAGCGATCGAAGACCAAGAATCATGAAAACGTACCAATTGTGGACTATCCACTTTGGCCTGAGACTCTGCGTCTCCTACGTCAGGAACGATGCAAAAGAAGATCCGGCAGAGTTTTGCTGAATGAAAAGGGCAATCCGCTGTGGTATGAAGAGGTAGGAGACGGTGGCAAGCTGAAGAAGAACGACAACGTGAAAAGCGCGTTTGATCGGCTGAAACGCAAGACAGGCATCGAGAAACCACTGAAATCTCTGAAGAAAACATCGGCATCGCTGCTCCGCGACAATCCGAAATACACCAGTCTGGAGGATCTGTTTCTGGGACATGCCCCCCAGAGCATGTCCGACAAGCACTATGCTAAGGCTCCACAGTCGCTATTCGATGACGCCATTGCTTGGCTGGGAACTGAGTTCGACATCGCAGCGACTGAGGATGACAGCGAGCAGAGCTGAAAGCAGGATCGAAGTTGCGGGCCTGTATCGAGACCACAAGATTTGGGAGCAAATGGGAAAACGTCGGGGCGTGGACGTCCGAACTCCCCGACACCCGGCCCGCCGCTTTGCGACTGCAGCTTCTGGTGACATCGACACGATCTTGGCTGAATGCCTGCTTCTTCGCGCCATGCTCGGCCGCTCGCGTGGAACGGGAGCATCAAAAAGGAAACGGCCCCTAGTCTGCTAGGGGCCGTTTTTGTGGCGCAAGCGATTAACGTCTCGGGATCAATCTGCTGCAAAAGCTCCTATGACACGGTCAAGAAGGTTAGCAGAAGCACTACCGCTGGGCAGATCTGACTTGCGGATGACGCTTTCAGTCGTTTCGATCTTGAAAGGACCGCCGTCCCAGTTCACTTTCACTCGATATTCGTCAGCCAATTCCGTTGGTACTCGCCACGAGTACGAGCAGGTAAAGCCTCAGCCATACCGGAATTTGCCTTGCGCAACCTTTTCCTCTGCGCTGGTGATCGTGAACTCGGGCTCTTTCGGGCGACTGCCGTTAACCATAATGTTGCTGACGACTTCGCCCCCTGTCCCGACGAGAGACAGGCTCAGATAAGCCACTCGGTTGCCCGAACTGCCGGAAGTGCGAGAAACTCTGACCATGGGTTTGAACGGCGGGCCGAAGGGAAGATCGACAGTTTCCCCTTCACGAACGTTGACCACCGTAAAATCGTTCTTCGGTCGCGCCGAGATGAACGACCAACGCGGACTCGCAGAGCTATTACTCTGGACAAGTGCCTCGCTGAGCGTATTCAGCAGCGAACTCTCTTCTTCTTTCGTTTCCGGTGTCACGGTGCCGTCGATCGTGTATGACAGCAATTTCCAATCGCCAACTGGCAGCGGCGATTTCCCCGACTCACCTGCGGAGATCTTGAGAATCCCCTGATCGCCGTGCACAAGGGCACGAAAACCTTTGTTCGAGTTGCTGACATATCCGACCGGCGCCGACGACGGCGTTAGCGTGAGCTTGTCGCCTGCGGGCGAAAGCTCCATGCCGTAAAAGCGACCATCTATGTTAACCAGTTTGCCCACGGGCTGCTGGTCGTCGTTCATAGTCATGTCGCTGTAGGCGTAGACACCCTTGCTCAGGTCCGGATCTATGAAGATCATGTCACCGGTTGCATCATTGAATTGCGCGTTGCTGTTGGAATCCACCAACACAATGCGCTTCTTCTCGCCGTTCAGCGTAATCTCGCCCTCGCGATACGCAGCTCCGTAGAGATATGCGTAGCCGTAGCCGGACGAGCTGGAGTAGGTTCTCATGTAGAACGAGTACTCCATCTGCGTCCCATCGACGTCAAGCGTGACATCGACTCGGGGAAAGTAGCTGTACGACGAAGATTTGCTTTCGGCTTCGACGGCCTTATCGTCCGTCAGATCGCCATTGCCATTGCTGTCAAAATAGAAATGCGTGTATCGCACTCGCGAGCTGCCAGTGGTTGCCGGTGTAGACGAAGCCACATCGAACGCGAACCCAAATTCCTTGGTCCCCAGCTTGGCCACGCCCTTGAACGGACGTGCGTACTCATACTTCGGCTCTTTGACAACAACCTTGGAGAAGTCCGTTTGGCCAGGAGTCCGGACGAACGAACCATCGCGCGTGTAAAACCTCTGGTAGGACCGCGACATAAACGCGGCGTCTTCGGACGAACGCACAGCCGTGTAAGACGAAGGTAATCGTTTCGCCTCAAGGTTGAACGTCTCCGTGCGAGCGTCGCTCGTAGTGATCAGCACCACGGCGGCACCCGCGATAAACTTCAGACAGGTTCTAAGTACCCTCATATTGACGGTCCTCCATTGTGATAGACATCGGCAAGTCAGCCCGGTAAGAAAGTCGCGATAGCTGACACCGAGACAAAACAGACTCTGCGGCAACGATGCCACGAACGGCGCCGTTGCCCACTTGCACCAACACATGCACTATAGACGCTCGCAGCCCCTCAGACAAGAAAACCTGGCTGATACGATCAGTTTGATAGCCATCGTGTCTCACCCTACTCTGAACTGGCCGGACACTATGTCCGGCGTGGTACATAGAAGTTTGTGTATCACGTGCGACGCAATCGCTGACCTCCTGGGGCAGCTATTGTCAAACATGCGGACGTCAAGGGATATGGTTGGATTGGCGGAGCGTCCGAGGACCGCAGAGGCATCGTGCCAGGCGAACGGGCATGGAGACTCCTGTTGCTCGGTGGGATTGATGCCTTATCGGTTGGTTTGCTTCAACGGTTGAGCGCTGCTTTTTTCAATTTGCAAACCGGTGAAGATACTCTGGCGGAAACCATCTTTGTCGTTACGGCAGGCCGTTCATCGCGACCCACAGGGCGGGGAACATGCTTCCAAACAGGAATCCCATCCATCATTCTTTGTCTGTGGGCCCGTCGTGCCGATCCTTCCGGCTCTCGATGCGCTGCTGCATCTGCTTGCCCGGACTGAACGTGACGACGTGTTTTTCTGCCACATCGACCTTCTCGCCCGTACGTGGGTTCCGCGCTTGGTGAGCCGCCCTCCGTTTGACCTCGAAAATCCCGAAATTGCGCAGCTCAATACGTCCTTCCGTCGCGATCGTTTCCAGCACCGTGTCCAGAACTTTCTGCACGGTAACCAGGGCCAGCCTCTGGTCGATGTCGAGACTCTCGTAAACGGAACGGATGATGTCTTTCTTGGTCACGCGGGGGATTCCTCCGGGGGTCGTATCTGTGAAGGTCACGGTCTCGTAGGCTACCTGATTCTGCCTCTCGTGCAATCGACCTTGATACTCGGGTCCTCGTCGTCAGGGGCATACGCCAGAATCCGCAGGAACAAGTCGTGGCCCTGGAACTTGCCCTCGACCGCCAGGTAAGGGCCTTCGCCGGGAATCAGACCAAAGGCGTTCCAGCGAGAGTCGGCAATGCGGTCAAACCCGGATCGCAGACCCTCCAGATCCAAGGTGAACCCCGGAGCGACCACTTCGCCATCCACGGCGCCACCGAGCAGTTCAACGGGTGTGGGATAGACGATGACTTCCCAGAATCCGTCTTCTTCGCCGTAGCGATAACCCAATGGCCCCTGGACGCTATCAGCCTCCATGTTCATCGCGATGTGGTCCACCAGGTTCTCCAGCCAGACGGGCGAGCTGGACGATTCGCCGTGGAAATACGTGCGACCCGCATCGCTCCGCTGATCAAACCGCTCGCGATCCGAGCGAAACAGTTCAGCCATTTCATGCTCGCCGGATTCATCGAGTTTCTGCACGAACAGACGGTCCCAGGCACCTTGCTGGCGGAGCTGGAGTTGCTCGTATTCTGGTGGTATTTCGTCATCGGCCCAGAATTCTCCTTCCTCCAGCCCGTGCTGCTGCTGGATGGCCTCCATCTGCTCGTCCAGGTCCCGCAAAACCTCTTCGGCCAAGAGGCTGGTCATCGCGTCGATCTGCCAAGAGACCAGATAGAATCCTGCATCATCCGGTAGGTCGCCTGCGTCGCTAATCGCCTGGTACACGCGAAGCCGTTCCAATTCCGGGGTCTTCGGTCCAAGCTGCATCCAATCATCGCGCCAGGACGGCTTGTTCTGGGATTTCGCAACGATGGCTGACAGCTTCGCGTTGATTGCGGCGTGTAATGGGTCGTTATCTCGTGTGTTCATCTCGTGCGGGAATCTCGGAAGAGGCGGCGTGGTAGGGTTACCATGTTCTTGGTGGTTCGTCGACGATAACGGGCGGCTTCCATGCGACCGGTACTTAACGAAATCTCTGGCAGAGAACTCCGATGTTTGCATTATAGCCCAATGAACCATTCAGGTATCACAGGGTCCGTTCGCCCACGATCCCTCGTTACGGCCTCCAATCTTCCCACCTGCCGCTCTCGCTAGCAGGCCCCGGATTATCAGGGCATCATCAACGTCATTGTTTCCCGCCCCGCTGGTTTCAATGCGCCACGCTGGTCGATAACATGGACGTGTGCCTCTTTGCATGCTCCTGACCAACCTGGGAACCACGAACGATGGCCAAATCCAAGCGGCAGCAATCCTCCACAGCCAAGGAATCCGCGACCGAACCGCGAGCCGTCAGGCAGGCGCTGCAGAAACTACGTGCCTTTTACCAAGATGGTTGCAGTTTGCTGGAAAGCGGTCCTGACAAACCAGAGCAGGGGACTGATAGCAAAGACGCGATTAAAGAGATGGCGCGAAAACGGGGCAAGCCCCAAAATCGCTTCTGGCAGGCCCGCAAGTTCGCGAAAAACTACAACGAGGAGCAATTTGAAGAACTATGCTCCTTGCGTCGCCCTGACGGCAAGCCTCTCTCGCCCAGCCATTTCGTTTATTTGCTGTTAGTCAATGATAAGCGAAGGCGGAAGAGCCTTCAAAGGCGTACGATCAAGGAGAGCTGGTCGACATCTCGATTGTACGACGAAATCCGTCAGGTTCAGGCGAGCAGCACCCCTGCTGGAGCGCCTTTCAGGAGACTGGAATCCACTGACGACGCCCTTGTCCAGATCGCCAACATGACCGGTCGATGGCTGCGCTGGGTGAAGGTGCTGGAGCCGGGCGAGGAGGGGGAAGCTGAGGGAGAGATCACATTCGATGATCTTCCCGAGTCGGTGCGCAAGGAGCTGAAGTCAGCGAGTCGCAGTATTCGGAAACTGCGTGACGCCGCGTTGAGAGAATTGGGGCAGGATGCTGACGATTGACGTCTCGTTCCCTCTTCCGGGGGTAGCCGCCACAGAGAGCGTCTGGAAAGCGCCTGGCGGACTTTCCGCTCAGCAGTACCGATTGGCCTCTTCGTGTGCCAACGCGGATTCTGGGTCCAGCCAGGCCCCTTCTTGGCCGTCTCAATAGCCTCGCTCGTCCGCCGACCAACATCCAGTCAACGTATGCCGAGGACAGTCCACTTATCGGTTCCGTGGGACCGATGTCATCGGACAGCTTACATTCATATGAATGTAAAAAGACCCCAGAGCTTCCGTGAGCCTACTTCGAGTGAAGATCGCCTCCCAGAGACATGGGCGGGCACGCAACGACGTCAGAAAGCAGCCTGGGGGCTCCTGATGAGACGCTGACGGTCATTGGTGCCTGTCGTGTTGCCAACGATGCGAGGGCCTGCTGTCGGCACTGTCGCGATGTCCCGTGACGCGATCTGCAAGTGCCCCGCTCCGCCCCGGCAACAGTCGATCGTGCATTGACTGCGTCGGGCGGCGTTTCCTCTCGCTGCGATGTCAGCGCACGACTCCCCACCTTCGCTTCCGGTGCCTAGAATACGGCATTTCGATTCACGATCCTCGAAAGATTGCAGAGAGTGTGATATGAACACTCCCTCCACGGAACTTCTACTGCGTGTCAATGGTGTTCAGGCCGCCTTTGGGATCGAACTCGGCTTTGCCAGTCCCAGGGCTGATGAAGGTCGGGCGGCAGATCCATATCGGCAGGCGAATGTCTCGTACTCGCTCGTGCAGCGCCGAAACGGCGAAGTCGTTCGACATACATTGATCGACGTTGGCATGGGAGTGGTGCCGTCCCTATTGGAATTCGAGGTCACTCATGACGTTCACGTCGTCCACGAGGTGGTGATTACCCACCCACACTTCGACCATTTTGCGCAGTTGGACTGGCTATCGATGGCCTTGCTGCGAAATTGCCGGGGCGATCAGCCACGTCCGCTGCCGATCTACGCGACCGAGCCGTGTTGGGAAACAGGACCGAATGCCATTTTCCGCTACCTGGCCGAACGCAGCGAATTCCGCCCTATCCAGTTCGGCAGCGTGATTATGTTGGGAGATGTACTGCTCACGCCGTTCGCGGTTGACCATGGGCCCAAGGCGCCGGGGGCTTCAGGATTCGTAATACAGCATGGTGAGCGGAAGATCGTGCTGACGGGCGACTTCCTGCACGTCCCCGACAAAGATGATCCATTACTGTCCGGCGCCGACTTGTGCTTCATGGACGCCAACACTTGGCATCCGGCCGACTGGACGTCGCACCAGTCAGTGCTGGGGAACCTGCGGCTGATCGACAAGTGGAAACCGAAGCGGGCCTACTTCGTCCACTATTCCGGGTACGAGGACATGGAGCGGGATGACGATCCCATCAACGGCCCGATGGCGATGCCACGACTTCGCGATGAGGTGCGGGGCATTAGCGACGGCAGGGACCTGCGAGTCGCGGAGCACGGCATGATCCTTGGGAATACGGTAGAATGGCCAGAATGAGCGGTCGGTGGAAATGGCAGGACCTTCGCCACGTTCTGCCTACTTGGCCATCGACGGGGCTTTCACCGCTCGCGACCACTTGGCCCACGCCCTCAATCCTCCGCCTTACTCCCATCATCGCACATCTTGACGATTCTGGGATCGAACCGGGCGACGATCTCCACAAGATCCGCCTGTTCCTGCATCACGTCTTCGATGTTTTTGTAGACGCCCGGCACTTCATCGGCTCCCGCAGATAGCACACGCACGCCCTTCTTCTCCAGATCCTTCTGGACGGCTCTCCAGTTGTACTTGTCCTTGGCCTTCTTCCTTGACATTCTGCGGCCAGCACCATGCGAGGCCGAGGCCAGGCTTTCCGCATTGCCCCGGCCACGGACAACAAAAGCGGGTGACGCCATCGAACCGGGGATCACGCCCAATACGCCTGCGTCTGCCGGGGTGGCTCCTTTGCGATGCACGATCAGTTCCCGACCACCGTGGACCTCCTTCCAGGCGAAGTTGTGATGGTTCTCCACACCAGCGATGATTTGGGCACCGAGCAACTTGGAAACCAGCCGGTGGATCACATCATGGTTGGCGGCGGCGTAGTCACCCATCAAGTTCATTGCCGCCCAATACTCTTGGCCAGCTTCACTGTTCAGCGACAGCCAAGAGAGGTAAGCCAAATCTTCGTATTTGGGAGGAAGCTGGGCACGGGCGATGCCACTGTAGGTGTGGCACACAGCCGCACCGGCACCACGGCTACCGCTGTGACTCATGATGGCAACGTACTGCCCCGCATCAAGCCCCAGTTCGTCGTCCCGTTCGGGGAGATCCAAGATGCCGAATTCAGCAAAATGATTGCCGGAACCGGAGGTGCCCAATTGGGACCACGCCAGATCCTTCTTCTCCCTGGTGATCTTTGTGATCGACCAGTCCTTATCCATGACGGCGTGGTCCTTGGGCTTCTCATGGGCCACACCGATGCCGAACCGAGTGCCACCTTCTAGGGCCTCCTTGTACAGATTGAAGTTGTCGTCCAGGGTTGCGGGCGGCATGTCGAGCACCGACAGCTTCATCCGGCAGGCAATGTCAACGCCGACCGCATACGGGATGACGGCACCCTCCAGAGCCAGCACACCGCCAATCGGCAGGCCGTAGCCAACGTGAGCATCGGGCATGAGCGCAGCGCCAGCGGCCATCGGCACGCTGCACGCCTGCTTCATCTGACCATGGGCAGCCTTGTCGATTTCGCTCCCCCAGGTTCGATAGTCGATGGGCTCGGGTCTGACGAACTCTCGGTCGGCGATCACGTCCTGAGCAAACTGGCCGAAGTGCTCATCGTCGGTGAAGTCCTCTGGCCGGTCCACGACGTTTTGGATGGCCTGCTTGATCTGCTTGCCTTTCAGGCGGCTCGCCTTCGTGACGCTCTGGATCGCCATGATGGCGCTTTTGACGCAATCTTCAGGTACGCCAAGTTTCTGGAGTTGTCGGCTGTTCATCCGAGTTTTCCTGTGGAGTTGATTCCATCACACGAGCTATCGAAATTGTGTCAAGAAAAGGCGACAATGCGAACCCGGCAGACCGTGCTGATGTCAGTTCTAGGATCACTTGACTGCCACACGAACATGAGCATCTACGCCACGCTTTGGTCCATCCAGATCCAAGATCCCGTATCACCGTTCACTTGTCCTAAGTGGGTGGAGGTGACGGCCCAAGCGGTGCCGCCGCACATCGGCAGCCCAACGCCCGGTTGCGGTTACGAGGACGGCGACCCCTACGGCGATTTCTTGCCACCACCCGTGGAAACAGACGAGAGCGGGCAAGCCCCGTATGATCGAGCGGTCGTGTTCGTCACAGAGGAGACCAGGAAAGGCACGGCACGCAATGGGCAGGAATACGTGGAGCCGCTGCTAGTCCTGACTGGTGAGGAGTACACCGAGATGCCGTTTCAGGTCTTGCTGGACCGGCTTAAAGAGGCAGTGCGGAGTGGGCCAACGGTCGTCGGCGAGTTTCTGGCTCCCGATGGAACGACACGCATATTCACCGAGGATGATGTGTGAACTTGGTCGCACACGGCCTTCTCAAAGGGAATCCATTGCCGCCTGAATCCTAGTTTGCACCCAGGGCGTCAAGGATACGTCCTCGGCCAGTGCTTGCAGTTTCGAGCGGACCAGTCTTGGCGGCATAGAGGACAACGTGTCGATTACTTCCTGCAAGTAGCGGCGTGTCTTGTTCGTGCTCTTCACTCGCCGCAGTTCGCCAAGCAGCACATCGACGCAGGCGTCAGTCTCCACAGCGTGGAGGAACCCAACGATGACCATGCGTTTTTCCCACTTGTCGCCGCAGGTCATCAGAAGGCCGATAAGGAACACTGCGGCATCTTCCCGCTTGAACTCGGCCATGTTGCGCAGCAGTGGCAGCGCCGATTTGTACTCGTGAGGATCATCGCTGAGTGCCGACTTCACCACCGGATCAATCGAGCAGTTCTCTGGGTCGTGCCAGGCAGCTTCCAGAACCTCTGGGAATGGATGCTTGGCCGGTCGTTTTGCCGTCATTGGTCATCTCCCGCAGGTGGTGTACAGGATTTGTGGCATGTGGCGCAGCGTTCCTGTCGAGGGAAACGGGGCATCACGCCCGTTCCCAGTACCGATCCTCGGCCTTCCAATACTCGTAGATGTCGGCGTCCTGTTCGGGAGCGTAACCGGCGAGATCATCGCCTGCCACAATTGAAACGGTGCGGACCTGCGTTTCGAGTCCATCTTCGGTAGTCCAACGGCCACTGACGACACGAATGTCCTGTCGTCGCTGCCTAATCTCTGGATGCCGGTCCAGCCACTTTTCAATAATCCATGCAACGTCTGGTTCGCATACCTTTCGGTCAAAGGTCAGCTTCCCGTGGATGGTCGAAATGATCGTGGTTCGATTTTGGGGCATTGGTGTCTCGGCGTCTTCAGGACCAGTTGTGGAGCCAATAGTTGTAATCACGAAGGAGTTGTCGATTCCGGTTGGGTTCTTCCAGTTCGCCCAAAGGTAAGGTGACGACGTGACCTTCCATCCGGGCTTCGCAGAGGATGCCGTGAGTCTCGTCGATCATCGGCTCGCCATCGGGATCACCGAGGCCGATGACCTTGACTCGTTCTGGGTGGCCATACTCGGTCCCGTGCTCGGCGAAGAACGGAAAGGCCAGATTCTCCGATAGATGTTCGTGGTACGCCTCCAACTTCTCATCGTCCACATCGGGCAATGGATCATTGCTGGTCAGCCCCAGGACCATCCTGATCCGGTCGTCCTGGTCTTTGGGGGACAGCGGCTTGGTCTTGATCTCTTTGGGATGCTCGATGTCGAGCGAGCCACCGGTGTCGGGCTCCAGGTCTTCTTGGTCGATCCAGTATTGGTCGAATTCCAAGCCGTCACGCTCACAACGGTTCTTGAATACGGGATGGATGGACACCAGTGTCTCAGTGCTCCACAGGACGGTGCATAGCCCGTCTCTCTGGACTTCGGTGATCGTGCCTGCCCAGCCGCCGATGGGTATGTCGGGGTACGTGGCATCCATGATGCCGTGCTTGACTCGAACCTTGTCGCCAATCTTGAACTTGGTGACGACGGACTTCTTCGGCTTCCTTTTTCGTTTGGGCATGATTGTTCCTCCATGACAATTCGGGCTGACAAGCCGGTCTTTCCTTCATCTGACCGACCAGATCGCCTTGATGGTCTCTTCTTGGCTGAAACCCTGTGGGGAGGCTTCGCTTCGAGTGTTGGCGTAGTACCAGGACTGGCCGTCCACCGGGGCATGAAGAACCCGGCTGCCGGGCATCTGAAGAAGGCCATTCGGGTCGTGTTCTCTCACCCATTTCCATGCGTACCGAAGCCACTTGTTGCGGTACGCCTCGTCCTGGTGGGCGAACCAGGAAATCTCGTCGTAGCCCCAGACCCAACAACTTCCAGCGTGGGGTTGGCCGGGTTTGCCGCTGACGCCCCAGTTGTCAACTTCCACCAGATACGGCAGGTGCTCGCAATGCCAGCCACTCGGAGCGATTCCGCCCATACTCCGTCCGTAGATGGCGTCGAACGCTCCCATTTTCAGCACGCCCTCTTGCGGACGCTCAGGCACTTCCACGATCCGCAGCGGAAATGAATGGAAGTCAAACAGCAGTTGGTCACTGTGCAGCATTCCACCGCTGGGGACATGCGCATCGCACAGCACCCAGTGACGCCGAGCATGGCGGGCGGCATACTGTCTGACCTTCTGAAGCAAGTCCCACCAATGCCGATGATCGGGATCGTTTCCGTCCATGATCTCGGCCTGCCCGAAGTGAATGGCTTCGCAGCCCACGTCGATGTAGGAAGCGGCCACGAAATAGAACCAAAGTTTGGTTTCGGGCTGGCTGATGTCCGGGATTGAGGAACCCGGCCTCCAGTGATCGTGCCCTCGTCCGCTGGGATAGAGCATGGCCTCGTACCGGAAGTTACGTTCTTCCGGCGACAGATTGAACACTTCGAAGGCCCAATCTGGGACTGGCAGCTTCTCGACCTCATTGGAGACGATCTCGAATACGCACGCTTGCAGGATCATCTCTGGATCAGCGGCGTGGATCTTGGGGGCGATCTGTCGAGCCGCATTCAATCGTTGCGGCAATCGGCCTTCGCCGCCCCACAGATAGATTGATCTTCCTGCGAACTTGGCCCCGGCGTTGTACAGCATTCGAATGTTGTCGTCCACGTCTCCTTTACCGGTGAGGAGATCCAACATCGTGATCGACCGGGAAAGGTAGTTCTCTAGGACAGTACGGGAGATCTTGCCGTCGAACTCGTAGTCACGAGCGTGAACTGCGTGCGACGGTAACACGATGCCTAGGCAAGCAATCAAGAGGTGGCGCAGGATGACCATTGTATTCTCACTCGCTGGGGATGGCTCGCTGTCCTGGAGACTGATTCCGTCCGGTTCACTTGTCGTCACGTCCCATGCGTTGGTGTAGTTGTGCTGTCAACTCCGTGACGGCTTCTTTCTGTTCTTCCTTTTCCGCCACGTTCACATTCTCTCCCGGATCGTCATCGTGGTCGTACAGCATTCGAGCAACGAACTTCCCTTTGCGGTCGCTGTATTCAGTGAACCGAAGATTGTCCGTTCGGATCGTGTCGCCACTACCAAAACGACCAATGGCTGCATCTTTCCAGGTTTGGTTGGGCTCCTTCATAAGCGGCACGAAGCTGCGTCCTTGGAGATGGATTGGAAGGGGAATATCGGCCAATTCGCAGAGCGACGGATAGATGTCGATGAACTCGGTCAGACCTCCCGTCTTCTTGCCACCGTCGATCCCTGGTGCTCTGACGATCAACGGGGCGTGCATCGAGGTCTCATAGCAACAGTGCTTGCACCAGAGAGTGTGCTCGCCCAGATTCCAACCATGGTCGCCCCACAGAACGACGATTGTGTTGTCAGCCAGTTCCAGTCGGTCGAGTTCGTTTAGCAGCTTGCCGATTTGGGCATCCGTGTAGCTGACACAGGCGTAGTACCCATGGATCAGGTTTCGGGCAGTCTCATCGGACACCGGCCCCTTCGCCGGAATTCCCGCATAGGCTCGGAGTTCACCGGAGGAGTGAATGGACTCCTTCGGCGCATCCTTCGGAACATGGTAATTGTCGGGGAGATGGATGTCTTCATGATCGTACAAGTCCCAGTATTTCTGCGGAGCAATGAACGGCAGATGCGGCTTGAAAAACCCGACTGCCAGGAAGAAGGGCTGACTTCTACCCTTCAGCCGTCGAAGGTCTTCGATGGCACGCTTGGCGAGAACACCGTCACCGTAAGCGTCATCCGGCACGTCCGCTGATTCCCACGCCGGGCCTCGTTTCCGGCTTCCCTGCTTCTGTCGCTCCTCGTGTATTTCCTTGTTCTCCGGTCGGCGATACCACGAAACGCCTGTCGGCCTCCATGCAGGCTCGGACCACCCTTCTGCATTGTCCGGTGGGTGATGGAAGACCTTGCCGAGCGAGACCGTGTAATACCCGTTCTTCTTGAATTGCGTATTGAGCGTTGTGATGCCGGGAGCATCTTTCTCGGCCCAGGTCGAGTAGGTGACGAAGCGATGGCGAGACGGGCGAATGCCGGTCATCAGGCTGGATCGGGAAGCACCGCACGTCGGCACCATACAATACGCCCGCTCAAACAACACGCCGCTCTTGGCCAATCGGTCGATGTTGGGCGAATGGATGTGGCCTTTGCCGTAGCAGGCCAGTTCCGGCCTGAGATCATCGACAGCGATGAACAGGACGTTTGGACGAGCAGATTCAGCGAAGGATATGCTGGGCAGCGCCAACATCATCAGGATCGGTAATAGTCGAATCATCGTGGTTAGCCTTTCGGGAAAACGTACTTCATGGTTCATCGATTGTTGTAAGTCCGCGTCTGTCATCGGCCACGGCCAAACGAGCGGCTCCCCAGCAGCCCTTGTCCTTTTCGCATCGACCGCTGGCGGACAGGAATCGACCATCTGGCAGACCGACGATTCCCAGCGAACAGTCGAATTCGTATCGGCCTTTCATCTTGAAGTCGGCGTCGGTCACGAGCAGAATCTTTGGATCACCGTAACACCCAAACCACCACTGGTCGTTGGCGAATGCAGCCGTCTGAATCCCCAGACGAGTGTGGCCGCTCTTGATTACGTGTCTCTTCACGAACTCGAACTTGCCGTCGTACTCGTAGACGTAGTTTTCATTCACGGCATCCGGCAGGCCACCGACGACGAAGAAGTGCCCGTTGCGGAACCCGATCCCACCCGCTCCATGGAAGACCTCTTGCGTCTCGTGTTTGGCCAGTAAGGAAAGATCGTCGGCGTCGTATATGTAGACCCAAGAGTCAGCGTTGCCGTTCGGGTCGTTGAACCGTCCGAAATTGACGGCGACGTAGATCTTCCCGTCAACATGGCAGAGATCGCCGTGGTGATTCCCAACGGGAATCTGCTTCAGCACCTTGCCTTTCGTATTCGTCTTCACCAGCGCCGTCGTGAAGCTCCAGTAAATGGCATCTCGGTCATTCGTGCAGATGCCTTGCAGGTGATGGCGATAGGTTCCGTCGCACTTCACATTTTCGAAGGGTGACTGGATTTGCGCCATCCTCTTCGGAAACAACTCCAGCCAGTTGGCCATGATGGCTTCGCCAATCGTGCCGCCTTTTCGGCACTCCTCTGGCGTTTTTCCCCAATAGAAGCTGATCCACCCAGAGGCTACGGATTTCGACTCGTCGATGAATCTGCTCATTTCATCCTGTGAGCATTTCAGGACGAAGGTTTCTTCAATGACAACGGGCTTCCCGACCGCCGCAAATCCCTTTACGGTCTCCAATGCTTCGTCCACCTTTCCCTTCTCCGGGTAGATGTGGATGGCAATGAAGTCGAGTTCGTCGGCGATCTTCTCCGGGACGAAACCGGAAGTCAGACCGGGCCGGTCGAGGCTCCAATGCACGAGGCCGACCGTCACAAGATGTTTCCGATCATGTTTCCGAATGGCGGCGACGAGTTGGTTGGTCCATTGCCGGGCAATCTCGTGACGTGGACGGCCCTTCGTCTCCAGTACGATGAATTGGACAAAGTGCTTTCCGGCGAATGCGCCACCCAGCCAGTCGTCTCGTTTCTTTGCTTCGCCCACGACCGGCTCGTTCATCAAGTCGTAACAGAATATCGCTGGACTATCCGCACATGTCTTGGCGATGGCTTCCCAGAACGCTGACTGCGCTGCCCATCGTTCTTCTTCCTCCAACTTGTCGTACCACGGCGGAACGTCCTTTTTGTGGTAGCAGCCGAGACCTGTCAGATCGAGGTAAAGCCCAACTTGTTCGGCCAACTTGACAAGCCGATCAAGTTGCTGGAGCGAATGCTGGTTTGGCTTACCAGGACTGTCCATGAATTTGCCAAACTGGAGATGAATGCGAACCACAGACGCACCGAGTTCCTTCATCTCTCGGAAGTCCTCGACGACCATCGGCCATTCGTCGTCCCAATAGTCCTCGATCAGCCGTCCGGGGCCATCGTGGTCGTAGTTGAAGCCTGATGGCGTGAATGGCCTGCCAGAGGCGAGGACGAAGCCCTTGCCGTCGTCCGATACCTTGACCCACTCCAAATCCGCCGCCAAACAGGTTGATGCTGCGACGGGGAACAAGAACGTGAACAGTGCAAGCTGGAAACGTGAACCTGACATCGGCAACCTACTCCTTCTCTGGCCTGACCCGCTTCAAAACGCATAGAGTCAGATCATCACCCTCATTTGATGTAAGCGTCTCGGGGATCGGCTTTCCCGGAAGATTGAAACACCACGTGAGCGTGTCCCCTTCCAGAGAGTAGATGCCTGTAGAGACTTCCTGTTTGCCGTCCTTCATTTCGATTAACGATATCCGTCTCGGTTTACCGTTCGGGTAAACCTTGAATTTGTGCTTGTGTGTCTTCTCACCGATCTTCCTTGTTATGTCATCTCCGACAAAAGTGATCCGAACGCCGATTGGGGGCATGTATGGCTTGCCGTCACGGATGGCAGAAACGTACTCCCAGGTGCCCTGAAGCATCTCTTTGTCTGTCTGGGCCTTCTCATCGTTCTTGACGGCGTGCTGATCCAAAACTCGCCAGAAGTCGTCCAACATCCTCTTCTCGTCGATGTCCACCCAGACGGTGACTCGACGTGGATTGTCAGGAGACTGCTCGACTTCCCGCACGCCTCGCACAATCGGAGCGCCTGCAGTCTTGGCCGTTGCCATATCTGGCCACAGGATCGCTTCGACGAGAGCAATGTCCCACATCGTCCACAGTTTCTGCTCTGGCCGAAACGTGTTCCAGCGGTTCAGCAGATAGTCGTGGATTCCTCCCCGGCCCTTCAGGTGCTTCTCGGCGTCCGCTTTCGCCATCTTCAACTGGCCGCTGACCGAAGGGGCGGGCATGTGAAAGTACTCAACATCCGACTCGAAGATCGCCTGAACGGCGTGGATGTCGTTCTTCCAGTTGTAGATACCCGGCCCCCAGCGACCGTTCTTGAAGTCACCGTCGATGAAGGCGAAAACCACCTTGTCTTTGATCGCCGGGTCGATCAACAGAGCCGAGGCGAGGTTGGTGCATTGGCCAGTAGCGATCACCCAGAGTTTGTTCCCCGGCCCACCTGCATGAGCGCACTTGATGATGTGCCTCGCAGCTGGGGAATCGACCGGAGTTCTCTTGTCGGGCATCGGCGTTGCCGACCCCATTGGTGCGGGGACTGTCTCGCTCAACCCGAGATGAGCCAGGATCTCTTCGTTGAACTGTTGGCTGGCCCGGATATTGCTCGCTGGCGGATTCCGGCCAAATGTCGCCGAACAGAGGCCCTCGACTCGAAACTCGGGAGCCAACAAGCCCCGTACAATGGCATAGAAGTCATCGATTTCGTTGGCGGTGTCGGCATCGATGATGATCCGAATTGTTTTGGCCTCATCGGCCACTGACCCTGCTTCAGCGAACGATCCGGCAAAGCAGCCAACACATAGCACCGTAGCCAGTATTTTCATTGTGACCTCCTCCCATTTCCTTCAGTTGACGGCTACCATCGTACTGGACGGGCCATCGCCCGGAAACCAGCACATCATCACGGCCCAAGATCGCTGGTGACGCAAAACCACGGAGAACGACCATGAGACGAGCCATCGCAGTTTCGGTAGCCCTAACGTTGATCATCACGACTGCTCTCTTCTCGCAAGAGAAAGGGCGGCAGGACGCAAAGCAGACCCGCCAACCGCAACAGGCGGCTTTCCAGCAGGTCTTTGTGCTCCAGGGAGTTGAATTCTCAGAAGACCAACGGGCAAAGGTGGATGAGATCAGCAACAAATACGTGCCAAAACTGGCAGAGATTCAGAAGAAGCAGCAGAGCATCTTCACCGAAGAGCAGATGCAGGCTCGGCGAGAAGCGTACCGAGCGGCACGAGAAGCAGGCAAGGAAGGCAGGGCATTGCAGGAGGCTGCCAGAGCAGCCATCAAACTGACAGAGGAACAGCAGAAGCAGTTGGCAGCAATCCAGGAGGAGCGAGCCGAACTCACCACCCAGATCCAGAACGAACTCAGAGCCTTGCTGACAAGGGACCAGCGCACCCAGTTACGTGGACAAGGCCGTGCAGGAAGCCGCCGACCGGCAGTCCCGCCGACGCATCCAGACCTGAAATACGGTCCCTATGATCGTAATGTCATGGACGTGTGGCTTGCCGAGTCTGACAAGCCGACACCGGTGCTGGTATCGATCCATGGGGGAGGTTTCCGGGGCGGCAACAAGAGCGTCAGTGGCGACATTCTGAAGGAATGCCTTGAGTCCGGGATTTCCGTCGTGGCCATCACCTATCGCTTATCTGACGAAGCCATCGCCCCGGCCCAGTTTTTGGATTCAGCAAGGGCGATCCAATTCATCCGACACAACGCCAAGAAGTGGAACCTAGACCCGAAACGAATGGCGGCAACTGGTGGATCAGCCGGGGCTGGGATTTCACTGTGGCTAGGCTTCCACGACGACTTGGCCGACGCCGACAACGACGACCCCGTGCTCCGGGAGTCAACCAGACTGACATGCATGGCCGTCTACAACGGGCAAACATCCTACGACCCACGATTCATTCGTAATTTGTTTCCAGGCACCGATACGTACCAGCACCCGGCGCTGGCGCAGTTGTACGATGCGGATCTGACGAAGCTCGATGATCTGCCCCAGGAAAAGTACAAGCTCTTCGAGGAAGTCTCGGCCTTGCCCCATCTGACAAAGGACGACGTACCTGCGGCTCTCTTCTACGCCAGCAAGATGGACACGCCCATCACCAACCAAGGCATCGGCATCCACCATCCGAAGTTCGGCAAGGCTCTCAAAGAAGAGATGGACAAACTCGGTATTGAGTGTGAAGTCCATACCGGCATTCCACGAGGCGACGAGTGGGTCAAGCTGACGGTGGGTTTTGTGAAGAAGCATCTTGCCGTGAAGTAGGGATGATGTGATGATTCGATATTGTTCGCTCATCGGGCTTCTGGCGACGTGTCTATCTCCAATCCTCGATGCCATAACGGCTGCGGAGTCTCGCCGATCTGGCGCTACGGCATCAGAGATCACTGACAAATTTCCCGAATTCAGTTGGGATACCGTGCCGATATGGCTTCGGGTCAGGAAGAGCACGGCGTACTCCGAGGATGAGATCGCCCAGATCGCTCAATATCCAGTGGTCGTTTTCGAGAAGGCCAACGGACACGTCACCTACGGCGATGTCGAATCAGGCACGCTGGCGGCAACCCGAGCGGTAAAGCAGATCAGCCCAACTACGAAGGTCATTTCCTACTTCAACGCCGTCATTGAGTACAACGGCTATCGAGCGAACGAAGAGTTCGACCAGAACGTCGAACGGTGGGCAGTGCGAGAAGACGGCAAGATATTCAAATTCAAAGATCGTTACCATTTTCACGACCTCACGCAACCGGACGTTCGGGGCTGGTGGATCAAGACGACCAAAGGAATGGCCGATCACCCCGAGATCGACGGCGTGTTCATCGACGCCATCTGCAAAGTGAACCTTCGCAGTGACGCCTACCGAGATGGATACTTGAAGATGGCACGCAAGCTCCGAGACGACCTGGACCAGAACGACCTGCTGTTGGGCAATGCCATTCGGGCATCGGAACCGAACAGCAACCTCGACCACCTGGAGTATCTCGACGGAAGCTACTGCGAGCGGTGGGGCATTCCAATGAACGGCGAGTCATACGAGAGCTATGTTGCCAAGAGCATTGCGGCGATGACGGAATCGGTCGCAAAAAGCAAAATCCTGCTCTTCAGCGCCGGGCCGGGTGCCTATGGTCGAGAGGAAAGCAGAGCCGCAAGCCAGAAGACTCCCACGGAGATGCGTCAGTGGATGCGGGAGAACATCACGTACCCACTCGGCGTCTTTCTGCTGGTTGCGGGGCAGCACTCCTATTTTGAGTGGGGCTACACGCCGGACGCCTTGCAGGGAGCGCTCCGGGACCACGAATACGAGGAGTATCACAAGCCGCTTGGCCGACCATCAGGCCCAGCCGAGAAAGACGGTTATGTCTACACACGCCGATACGAACACCTCGATGTCCGAGTCGATATTCAGGAGAAAGAAGCTGTGCTCAGTTGGCGATGAAGCGAGATTGGAACTTCATCCCGGCAGTTCGTGAATCCAAGCTGAAGTGTCGTGCGAATGATTCTCATGGGGACGGACTACAATTCCAGTCGGCCAGCGATCATTCTGAATGGGGGTAGGAGTCAGGTAAATGTTCAAGCACGCTCTTCTACTACTGATGGCTGTCGTCGTTGTGACGGGTTGTGCAGCGTCCAACGCCACCCAAAAGGAGTCAACAAAAGTGTCCAAACCTCTGAGTTTCACCGTGAAGTCCTTGGACGGCAAGGAAGTGGACCTGAGCAAGTACCAGGGCAAAGTGGTGCTGTTCGTCAACGTGGCAAGCAAGTGTGGGCTGACGCCGCAGTATGAGCAACTTCAGGCTTTGCACGACAAGTACGCCGAGAAAGGTCTCGCAATCCTCGGTTTCCCCTGTAACCAGTTTATCTGGCAGGAACCGGGAACCGCAAAACAGATCGAGAGTTTCTGCCGGGTCAACTACGGCGTGAAATTCGACATGTTTGCCAAGGTCGAGGTCAAAGGCGATGGGGCCTGTGACCTGTACAAAACATTGACCGCACTCGACACGAAGCCTGTTGGGCCGGGGAAGATAAGCTGGAACTTCGAGAAATTTGTGGTTGGCCGGGATGGAGAAGTCGTCGCTCGATTTTCTCCTCGCACAAAGCCTGACGATCCAGAAGTGCTGAAGGTCATTGAAGCAGAGTTGGCGAAGACATAGACGGTTTCGCCTCCACGCAGCCGCAACAGAAAGGCACAAGATGAACCTAAGAGAGTATTTCGAGAACACCAAGGGGGTCGGCGTGCTGGCAACAGCGGACAGCAACGGCAAGGTGAATGCAGCGATCTACGCCCGACCCCACTTTTTGGACCCGGACGATGACGAGACCCTCACCTTCATCATGGCCGAGCGTCTGTCTCACGCCAACGTCCAGAGCTGGTAACGCGCAGGAGAAAGGGAACCAGTTCAGCCGAGAAACGTGCATGAAAATCGGGACCACTCAACCTCCGCTCGGGCTCGACAAAAGGGGCCGCCCCTTCCACCTTCACCGTCGCACCGCCCCCATGAAACGCAGG
>JADHUC010000186.1 GCA_016784735.1 Pirellulaceae bacterium
ACCAGATCGACTGGATGTTCGCCCAACTACGTTCCTGGTATTCCCACCGCGTATAGGCGATCGACCCGTCGTCCAGCGTGTGAGGCAAGTAGTCTCCGTCCTTCGAGACGCTCATCCAACGAATGTCCGAACCGTCCGGGCGGCAGACGAACAGATTGCAGCTCGTTTCGTCCTTATCGTATTCGTTGCATTGCAGCGAGCAACCGCAACGTTCGGAAACGAAGACGATGTCGCCGTTGGCAGCGTACGTGGGATCCAAGTCGCTCCACTCGCCATCGGTGATTTGGCGCAACTGTGTTCCGTCCGCGCCGATTTCGAAAATGTGTATCGGCTCGACCGTTCGCCGCAAATCGTAGTTTGTTCGCCGATCGAGCCAGCCTTCGGGCGGCTGGTCCGTTTTCGCTTTCGCGTATCCGAACACGATCCGCTGGGCGTCCCAGCGAAGGTCCATGCCATGAACGTGTCCGGGGCCGAGTGCGCCGTTGATCAGCTTCTGCACTCGCGGCGGTTCGTCCGGACCGCCGAGCGTAAGTGTGCAAATATCCCCGCCGGGTCGTGAAACCCAGGGCATGTGGTTCAGGCAGACGTCGGGGTAGCTCTCCTGCGTAAACCGTTTGACGAAGACCAATCGTTCGAAGTCCAGAAGCGGATTGGCAAACGCAAGTCGCCTGATGGTCCAGCGGAGTTCCAGGTAGGCCGCCCTTAGTGCATCGTCCGGCGCGTCGGTGGACATTTTCGCGATCCGCCCGGCCACTTCATTCAATTCGCGTTCCGCCGAACTCGTGTCGACACCGGCCGTAGCCAAACCGGCGACGAGCTTGCGCCCCCGTTCCAGAAAGTACTTCGTCGGGTAAGGTTCGGCAGGCTTGACCATCACGTGAGGCTTGAACGTGGACCACTGGCTGACGCTGCTCTGATCCGCAGGTTTCTTCAAGGCGGTGTTTTTCTCGGGATCGGCCGTACTATAGACCTCGACTTCATCAAGATGGAACCAGATGGGCGCCTTGCTAGGGACCTGCAGACGCACGAACCGAGCGTTTACCGGAGACTTGAACGTCACGCTCAGCGGCTCACCGCGCCCCACGCCACCGAAAAACTCCCCCTGGTTATCATGGCGCGTAGTCCACTGTTTACCATCATCGGATGTGAGGATCAGCAGGTTATCCGCGTTGTGAAGACCTGGTGCGTAATCGAGCCGATTGTAGACGACGATTCGGGCGATCGGCTGTGGTTCCACCAAGTCAACCTGCCACCAAGGATTCGGTGTCTTGTCCGTGTGGAACGCATACTTGCCGTTCTTTTCTCCGTCCACCGCACCCGCCGCGTCTGCAAATGTTGGTACCTGCTTCCCCGGACCAACGGACGGCATTCGCCATGCTTCGGCCTGCCTGATCCAGTCGGCCTGGATTTGATCGTGATATTCGTTGGCAAAGCAGCGCTTGGCCGGTAGTGCGACCGTCACGCCGAACGCCACTATTGCGACAGACATGAAACCCGACGAGAAACCAATCGCGGATCGAGAGCACCGGAACGTCATCGCACAACTCCCTCAAATGCGAAAGAACTACTGTTACGCATGGCCGTATTCTACACTCGCTGGTTCCTCATTGCGATAATCGAATCACGTGCGTATCGAAAGACCACCATGTTCGCGGCCGGCAAGCTTACATGCCTGTGGAGATCTGGTACGCTAATCGAGTCCGACTGGAACAAGCTCCAGAGTCATTTCCGTCCGTGGATTGGAGAATACTGATGCCTAACGTGATTCAGAGATGCGAAACAACAAAGCAACGGATGAGCCGCTTGGCGAGCCTTGGGCTGCGACTAGTGTTTGGGGCCGTTTTCATTTTGCCGTGGAGCAGCATTGTCGTGGCCGAAGATTTCTTACGGACCTACATCCGCGAGCAAACGAAGGGTTACCAAATGCGGCCATGCGGGTTTGATATGGACCGCAACGGAGTGATCGGCGAGAAGACCGACTGCCGAATAGGCGATGGTCGCACGGCCGACCCGGACGGCGACGGTGTCGACGAAGACCTCATCTACGTCGACGCGAAAGATGGCAGCGACGAAAACGGCAACGGCACTGCGTCGGCGCCGTATCAGACAATCGGCAAAGCCCTAGGCACCGCCGACGGCCCTGGGGACGGCGCCGAGGATATCGTCTGTATCTCGGGTGTGTTTCACGAGACGATCAAGATCCCCCACGGCGGGGTTCCCGGGCACTACGAGCGCGACGGATTCCAGTTCCCCAAGAATCCGCTCATGATCATCGGCTGGGACAAAGATGGCGATGGCCAGTACCCGCCGTACGACAAGGATGATGTCGCTGTGCTGGACGGACAGGGCCAGTTGGATGTGGCTGTCGATACGATTTCCGAGAAACATAACAGCTACCTCGAAATTGCCCATCTAACCATTCGAGATTACGGGTATCGCGAGCGGGTCAAGTCGGGCGGGTTCAAGCTGTTCTACAACGGCGGCTTGGAAAGCCACGTCTATATCCACGATGTCGAGTTGTACAATATCAACCGAGGGCATTGCTGCTTGCGAAATCACTCGAATTCGATTGTGCTCAGCTTCTGGGGACACCCGTTTACGGATGTGGCATTCATCAACAACAAGGTGCAGGACTTCGGCGCGTATTTCTGCAGAGGCGCAATCTGGGAAGATGGAGGCCGTTTCCGGTTTCAGAACAACTCGCTCAGCATGGATCCCGGCAAGGAAACCGGTAAGCGACGCTCCGCATCGGGATGGAAGCTGTGGGGCCGGTTCAACGACTGCAGAATCCTCGACAACGTGATCGACATGAATGCCCGGGCCTGGAGTTCTCTTGGATTTGCGGCCGGTGTGAAAGTCTGTGAGGGCACTCGTGATTGGATGATTCAAGGAAATGTCCTGATTGACTTGGGCGTTGCGCTCCAATCGTTTGCTGCGGGTTACCCCGGCGGGCGTCCGATCGACAATATCGTCATCGATCGCAACCTCTTCTGGATGTCCTATGCAGACCGAGCAAAACTGCCCACCGCCGTCAACATCGAAGGACATGTCAATGCTCCCAAGGAAGAAACCGTCAAGAATGTCACCATCAGCAATAACATGATGTATTCGGCAGTAGGGTGGGGCCCGGCAGCGATCCGGTGTACGGCCGGCAACAAATCGGCGCCGCAGGACGGCACGATTCGGATCGTCGGCAATACAATGTACGGTGCTGCCCGAGAAGGAATGCTGGTGATCAGGCCCAGGACAGCCTTCAAACACAACGACTTTGTTGTCCGCAATAATATCTTCCATGCCACATCCGGTCCGAAACGGCAGATCGTCGTGAACTACCGACCGACCGGTTTCCACTCGGATGGCAATGTGTACAACGTTGGAGGCACGTTTGCGTGGGGAGGCGGGTCGCCCCAGCCCTTCCGGACCTGGAGGGATGTCACGGGTCAGGACAACGCATCGAAGACCGGCGCGCCGCTGTTTATGGCAGCCGAAACAGGAGACCTTCATCTCAGCCCCTCCGACACCGTGGCGATTGGAACCGGCGTAGCTCTCGAATGCACGAGCGCCGATTTTGACGGCGATCTGCGATCTGCCAGGCCGCCAGTGTCCGGGGCGGACGTGCCCATTTCGGCCGATGCAGGTGCCAAGAGAGAAGTTGATACGAGACCCACTGTTACTGTCAGCGCTCCGTGACGTTATCAGCGTCATGTCGATCTTGTACGGTATTCGTTGAGAGGAAGAAACCATGACTCTGCAATTGTGCGCGAACTTCATTCTGTCGGTGTCGGCGCTGACTGCCGGTCCCATTACCGACGTCGGCGATCCGGTGGCGGTGAAGTTGCCGGACTTCGGTGCGGAAGTGCGCGCCTTCCGTGACCCGGAGACGAAGCCGATCAGTTGGTGGCCCCACGTTGTCAACGCGGCGTGGGGCGATGGCCGCGGGGGCCCGGAACGAAACGGCGGTTGGCTGGACGAGAACTGGCCGTTGGTCGACTGCATCGACCGTTCGGCCGACTATACGACTCACGAGTATCTGACCAACCGAGGCATCTGGTACGAGGTCTACGGTTCTAACGAGTACCAGGAGACGATCCATTTTCACGAAGAGGGCGCCAAAGCACTGCTCTGGGATAACGGCATCGCCCAGGACATGAACGGCACGCGCGTGCTGAGCCAGCACTACAACACGGCGGTGGATTGGTGGAAAGAGAAAATCGGCTGGGACGCCTACATCGTCTGCGCCAACTCGCCTCGCTGGTGGGCGATCATCAACTACGATTGGCTGACCAGTCCGCTTCTAGGCCATTCGATCAGCCAGGATAACATCGGCGGGCCGACCTCTCGCATCGGCGCTGGCAGTCATGGTCGCTACTGCGACCACTGCAACGACCGGTTCCTCCATCACCTTCGTACGACGGGGCGACTGCCCGAATTCGAGACGGAGTACGGCCACATCCAACAGTACGTTCGCCGGCACTTGATGGATGTCGTGCGCCAATTACCGCCCCATGTGCGGTATCGCTTCAACGCTGAGGAGGCCGAGCTGATTGCCCGACTGTGTGATCCGCCCGTGATGTCCGAGTACCAGAAATCGCTGTACATCGCCCACCTCCACAGCTTCATGCGCTACTACCGGGATACGAAATTGGTGGCGAGCCGACAGGGGCGCGAGTTCGACGTCCACGGCAACCAGGGCGGCGGTTTCGTGGGACCCAATCCGTACCAAATCGCCATCTCCGACTTTGTCGACACCGTTTGGTTCGAGACGAGCGGGACGTCGGCGTACGACATGTTCCAACACAAGTGGAACAACGCATGGGGTGCGTTACGTTACGTCTTGGGACGCGCCATGACCGAGGGCCGAAAACCCTTTATGTCGATGACGGGCTTCCGCAAGCGAACTCCCGATATCGTCGAGCACGAGATGGCCGAGTGCTGCGCCGGTGGCGGCGTTCTGTTCGTGAACCAGGTTGGCTTCGAACAGGCGCCGGAGCTTCAAGAATTGCTCACGAGCTATTTCCGGTTTCGGCACGAACATCGAGCCCTTTACGCCGACCCAGGGAAGACTCGACATGCACAAGTCGCGCTAGCTTACTCGATCCCCACGATGATGTACCACAACTACACGAGCGCCGTCGCTGCGGCTGCTATTTCGGCTCTTTCGGGTATGGCACGTGCTCTCGAAGAAGGGCACATCCCATACGATGCAATCATCCTGCGGCACCCGGAAATCCAGGCCGATCGTGTGACACTGGATCAGCTTCGGAAATACCGGCTCATTATCTTGCCGGCGCTCGAATGCTTGAGCGAATCGCAGGCCGATCTATTCACCCGGTACGTCCAATCCGGCGGGACGCTGGGCCTGATCGGCGAAAACGGCGTCCGCGATGAAGATAACCTGCCGCGCGACGAGTCTCCTTTGGCTGCGTGGCGAGAAGCCGGTCGAGTCGTCGAGATCCTGCCGGGACGGAACTTCCTGCCCAACCGTACCACCGAAAGCGAGGCGACCCGAAAATTAGCGGCGGACGCGCTCGACGACGTGCGTCACGCGCTCGGCGGGCAGACGTTGCTGGCCGGTGATCTGCCCCGCTTGCTGTGGGTGAAACCGTGGGTGCACTTCGAAGAACTGCTGAGCGTGCATTTCGTGAATTACGACGTCGACTTCGAGGCCGGCGTCGCCGCGCCGACGCAGCCGATCGAGTTTCGCGTCGAACTGCCGGAGGGATTGCTGCCGGAACGCGCTGCCTGGTTAGTCCCCGGTTCCGATCCGGTCGACCTTGAATTGCATATTGCCGATGGCCGCGCTGTCGTCACAGTTCCATCAGTGGAAGTTTATGGTGTGCTGTTGCTGGGTTCGGCCCAATTGGACGCCCGTCAGAGTTCGCGTTTGGGGGCGGAGGCGTATCTCGCAAGGGCGGCAATGGCGTGCGGAAGCCAGTGGGGTGAACTCACGGCGCAGGCGCAGGCTTCACGTGACGTCGAAAGCGCCCGGTCGCTGCTTGTAGCAATGCAGCGTGCCAAGGATCAAGAGTACATCGCACGCGTTCATGCAGCCGCGCAAATCACGGATGCGACTCTCGCCCTGGACTTTGGAGCGAACGAAGACGTCAACGGATGGAAGGCCGTGAGAATAGACACCAACTACGATGCGAATGTCGGCTACGGTTGGCTCGCGCCGCCGGAAGACACGGACCCGACGCCCGAGGAACTCTACTACGACCACGCGCGGAAGTACGGTGGACGATTCTTCACGGAACGCTGTGCCAGCCGGCTGCTGTTCTGGCCATACAAACACGGGCCGCCAACGCCTCTGCTGACAAACGTCGGATGCGGAGCGCCGCATCGTTTCCGAGTCGATGTTGAACCCGGCAACTACGCGATTCGGATCGTTACGACGAACCCTTCCTGGACCAATCGCAATTTCCAGATTTCGGGCATGGTCGCCGTCAACGGTACAGTCCAGTTGCTGGACACCGTACACGACAAGGGTTCGATCGTCGCGCGCGAATTCGTTGCGCCGGCGCATGATGGCAAACTCGATTTCACGTTCGGTGGTCCCACAGGCTGGGCGGTTGCAGCGTTGACCGTGACGCCGGTTTCCGACGTTGGTGACCGAGGGACGACGCCACTGAGAGAATGGCGCGTAAGCCCGCGCCACTCAAATCCCGCCTGGTACCCGATCACATGGACGTCGACGCCAGTCGAATCTCAATTGGAGCATCCGCCTTTGGACAAGTGGGCTCCTGTCCGTGCGGCAGAATCCGGACTGCCGATGATTGAACTCGGGAGCAACCGCGATACTCAGGTCGGCGACGTCGTCTACGCCGCGACCACCATAACCGCCGATGCCGCGGGACCGCGAACGCTACGATTCGGCGCCTCAAGCTCCGCGCAGCTCTGGGTGAATGGCGAGCCGCTCGGCTATGTGCCCAATGAAAAGGGCGTGCGCGAGAGTGAATTCACGACTTCCGTAAACCTGAAGTCGGGCGAGAATACGATCGTCGCGAAACTGCAGCGATTTTGGGAACGGAAGTGGTTGTTCTACGCGGAAGTTGAAGATTCAGACGGGTTATAGATTGATGGTTATAGATTGAATCACCGAAACTGAAACAGGAATCGCCGTTTCCCTTTTGAGGCGTCACCATTAATCTATAACCATTAATCTATAACCATCAATCTATAACCATCAATCTATAACCATTTCTGCCGCTTCACTGGCCGCCTGCCGGGGTCGCGGGCTCCGCATCATTGCGATTGATCTCGATCCTGTAGGACCACTCTCTGGCCTCCGCGATCTCGCCGGCAATGGGGTAGAAGGCCAGCAGGTATCCTGGTCCGTTGTAATAACGATCGTCAACAAGATGCCCTGACTGCGGCAGCCGGATCGTTACCGACCCGCGGTCCCCAATCGACAAGATTGCCGAGGTGATTCCATTTGCTAGGTTTGGATCCTCTGCCACCTTTTTCGGCAACAAAACCTCGTTCTCGCCTGCGCGCAACCTGGTTCCACCGAAGAGGCGAGGCAAGAATCGCACGCTCTGCCGAAACGCCCTCAATTGCAGCGGCGTCTTCGCTCGCCAACGATACTCGGACTCAAGGCGGCCGCCCGCCAAGCGGAGTGTCTGCGTGAACTCGATGACCTGCTGCCCGTAGATGCGATTGCCGGTCAGTGTGAGAATGTCGTCGGGTCCGACTTGGTGTTCGAGGTCCGCCGTGTCGAAGTTGCGCCATTTGTCATCGGTCACGATCACCGGGGCGATCGAGTCGATCAGTTCCTGTCCATCCCAGCAGAGGCTTTCGATCAGTCCTGACCGGCCTATCAGGATCGCCATGCCCTGGCCGTCGCGGAGAACCAGATTGCCGTCGCGCTCGACGATGCCCGCCGGACCTGTCATCGTAAGCGCCGGCTCGGCCGGGGGCAGCGTGCCCGGGCGGATCGGCCCGTCGTTGGGCACATAGATACGACCATCCATACGGGGAACCACGAAACGCCGATCGACTTGGTCGCTGCTGACGTCGCGGTGCAACTGGTCGAGTTCGACGGACGCGTCCCAGTCTGTCGGATTTACGACGACCAGCCCTCCGTCGAACTGCCGACGCCATGTACCGTCCAGGTTTCGCTCACACGGCCCCGTGGGATAGCCCAAAGGGGCATCAAACTCGGGATACCACCAATACTGCCCTCGCCATCGCGTATGCAAGTCGAAGCTGTAGTACCCGTCGCCCATCAAGGTCGTGGCCAGTCCGAAACGCATTCGCCCGTGGCGTAGCTTGCCTCGCTTGAGAAACTTGGCTCGCTCCTCCGGCGAAAGCTTAAACGGCTCGAAGGGCGGCTCGACGGCACTGCCGCAGCCCAGCACAGTCACGTTGGGTCGCTGGGGAGTCTTGGCCCAATGAAGATACTTGTCGAGCACCGTCTCCCAGGACATGCCCCGGTCGAGGATCGCGTCGATGTAGTCCTCCAGATAAATCCCATTCAATTGGTCGTAGGTACTCGGCCCCGCCTGGTTGGCCATGAAAATCGCTTTGGAGCCGAGCAATTCACGAGTGCGGCGGGCCAACGCCGTCTTTGCGTCCGTCCAGATCTTCTTGAGCTTCTCGGGATCGTCATCTTTGCCGTCTGCGTCGCAGTCGACCGTGTACGGCTTTCCGGTGGCGATCTCGCAAGCCCAACTGTCGAAATGGGGCCCCATGCAGTCGATGAACACACCGTCGTAACCGATCTGATGGACCGCGGGCGCCGTCTGGTGCGCGAGCCACTCGACGACACCCGGCGCCGCCATGTTCAGCATGTAGGTGCCGGGCCATCCGGCGATCGGCTTTCCATCGGTCTGCAAAAGCCAAGGCAGAATCTGACCGGGCTGTCGAGAGGCAAGGGCTTTTTCCTGCGGCGCGATGTGCGTATAAGGCGCACTGCACGCGAAATGCAGGGCCATCAGATGAGGATTTATCTTCTTGAGTTTTGCCAGTTGCTCCCGAAACACCTCGTCGCCCTTGGCGCTGCCTCGCGGCCGCCCGACACCGATCAACAGATCGTAGTTGGCGACTTCTACCAGCGTGCGGTCTTCGCCGTGGAACCTCCCTCCGTCCGCCGTCAACGCCGTTCCATAGACATTCGCGATTCGTGGAAAAGAGGGTCCCTTCGCGGGCTCAGCGCCGATCGCGGTAGAAACAATCAGAAGGACCAATCCCCAGCAGGAGAGGAGCTTCGCGGATTCTGTTGTCTGTAAATTCATGCTCGTCAATCAAATCGGAGAGAAAACACGTCTGACTTGTTGAGTGTAAAACGAAGTTGAATCACACCTTGGCTAAATCCCGGTTCCTGTTCCCAGGCCACCGGAGCGTCGACGGCATCGCCGCTGAGCGGTTTCGATTTTCCGACGACGTCCCCCGATTCATTGAGGGCCTCGAGCATCATGGAGCCGCCTGTGCGAACCACGTAGTTGAGGAGCAGTCGCCGGCCCGTGTAACGCAGCGGTTTGGTCGTCACCTGGCCGCCATCCACACCGCCCCGCAGGGCTACGAAACCATCCACGCGATACACGAATCGCCGGACTCGGCCCGGTGTGCGTTCGTAGTAATTCTCCGTGCCGTAGACGGAGATCTCGTTCGGCTTGCCGGGCAGTTGGAACATACCCCACGCCATGTAGTTGCTGCGATTGTGGTCGCGGTCTTTCGGAGCCGTTCGCGGAATCACGGGTTCGGCGTAGCGATGGAACGTGTATCCATCGCGACTGGTCATCAGAATTGGCTCGACCTGTTGGCTCTTCGGCTCGTAGCGTGTGGGAAAACCAATGAAGAGGTGCGGCGCACGGAAATACTTCTGGATGGCGTTCGTATAGAGATGCTCAAGCGGCGTGCCTTCGGTGTAGGCAAGGTCGGCTTCGTCTTCCCAGGTTATGAAATCCTTTGACGTCGCGGTACGAATCGAGCGCACACCATTACCGAAGTAACGCCAGTAGGCGCGATACTCGCCGCGGTCCACGTCCCAAAAGGCGAGGTTCTGCGAGTCGAACGCTCCGTTCGTAATCACCGGCTTGTCCCGGATCAGCTTCCAACTCTTGCAGTCGGGCGACTGAAGCGGCAGCAAGCCGCCGCGCCCGCCGCCAAACGCCTTGTAGCGCGACTCGTCCGGCGTCGCCGGGTTGTCGTCACGGAACGCCGTGAAGTTGTGCGAGCCGGGTCCCAGCCAGACGATGTTGTTCTCCTTCGAGCCGTTCCACTCGAACAAACCGAGATTCGGCTTGGTCCACTGGATGCCGTCTTTGCTCTCGGCGTAGCAGGTGACTTCCTTGTGAGCGGCTTTCATCTTTTCATCGTGCTGCCAGCCGCGATAGATCATGCGGTAAGTATCGCCGTCCTGAAAATAGGTGTAATAGCCACTGGTGTTGCCTTCCCAAGGCTCGTCAGCCACAAACACAACGTCTTTCGGTTCGGGCTTCAGCAACTGTTGGCAAACGTCGCCGCGAATTTCGCCGATCAGGTGGTCGTCAACAAACAATTCCAGCCTGCTACCGACGTCGATCGGCTCCGCGCAAAGAGCGGATGTGATGGTAGAGACCGCCACGAGCAGAGCCGCAACGGAGATCCCCGCAAATTGCCTCGAACGAGTCATGTCACGCTCCTTTCGATTAGCTGTGTCGGTACATCAGTCGATCAGCGGTTTTCATAACATCTATTGCATTCACATGCAAATCACTGCGAAGCAACTTTCAATCGCGTTACGGGAATGGATCCTGTCGACGCAGCCCCCCATAGAATCGCGCCCGGACTAGCGGATATCATGGGAAAGACTCAAGAGAACACACCGCGCCGTGAGGACACAGCCATGAATCGACTGTATCATTCGTTTGCCGTGCTCGTAGGGATTCTGGCTTGGGCAGTGACGCACGTTTCTCGGCACGTCCAGTGAAGTGACTTTTGCGAATCTGAACAAGGGAGAAAGCGATGACTTTGACGAATTCTTGGTCTTCCCCCGTCTACGCTGCTTTCACTGCAATCGTCGTTCTCGTCTCCGGCCTTTGGGCTCAGGAGAATGCGAATGTGCAAGCTGCACAAGAGAATCGAGCTTCGTGCAACCTCCCCGAACTGCCGCGGTTCTCCGTGGACACGAGCATGCCGGAGCAGGCTGGGCGAGTCATCAAGGTGCCGGCTGATGGGGATTTCCAACAAGCCATCGACGATGCTCGACCAGGTGACATGATCATCTTGCAGGCCGGTGCCACGTACACGGGCACGTTCACGTTGCCCAGGAAGGACGGCGATGGCTGGATCGTCGTGAAATCGTCCGCCAATAGCCAACTTCCCCCGCCGGGGACGCGCGTTACGCCAGCCGACGCTGAGCACATGCCGAAGATCGTTACCGCCAGGAACGGCCAGCCGGCCTTGCGCACAGTGCCTGGTGCGCACCACTACCGATTCATTGGCGTCGAGTTCACGACCGCGCCCGAGGTAAAGCGTGTAAGCTCGATCGTTGAGATCTCTCATAATAAGAGGACACGGCTGGAAGACGTGCCTTCGCACTTTGTCTTGGATCGGGTCTACATCCACGGCAACTCCGAACTGAACAGCCAGCGGGGCCTGGCGATGAACAGCCGGTGGACTGCGGTCATCGACTCGTGGATCGACGAATGCCACATTCACGGATTCGACTCGCAGGCCATCTGCACCTGGGATGGCCCCGGACCATTCAAGATCGAAAACTGTTTTCTCGAGGGCGGATCAGAAAACATCATGTTCGGCGGAGCGAAGAACTCGGCCGAATGTTTGGTCGCCAGCGACATCGAGATCCGGCGGTGCCACTTCTATAAGAACCCGGACTGGGCAAAGCTGAAGTACCCGAACAACTGGGCCGTGAAGAATCTGTTCGAGATCAAGACGGCACGGCGCGTGCTGCTCGAAGGCAATGTGTTCGAGAACTGTTGGGCCGAAGCGCAGACGGGATATGCCTTCGTGCTGAAAAGCTCTAGCCCAAGCCAGGGCCAACCGTGGGACACAACGAACGACATCACGATTCGATACAACCGGATCATCAACTGCGTGAACGGCGTCGCCATCGCGCGCCACAGCAGCAGTGGCCCCGTCAAGCCGGGCGCCGATCCGACGTCCCGCATTCTGTTCGAGCATAACGTGTTCGAGCGATTTGGCAGCGCGTCTGACTTTCCCGCTCGTAGCGCCGGTCGAATGTTCCAGATAGCCGGACGGGATTTCACTTTCCATCACAACACCTCGTGGAACGACGTGAACATCATCTCGCTCACGAATCCAGCGACCGACAACCTGGTCTTCCTCGACAACCTATTGACACCGGGCAGCTACGGCGTGAAGCCCGATGGTGGTGGCGTCGGCTGGAACCCCGGACGCGGCTCGCACATCCGCGGCGACAGCATGATGAAGGGCAACACGATCATTCGAGTCGGCACGGAACGCGCCCGCCAATCCAGCCCCAAGTCCTATCCTGACGGAAATCTGTGGTTCGATTCGTTCGAGGAAGCCGGCGTCGATCCGGAGACGTACCGTGTTTTGCCAAACAGCAAGGCAAAGGGCACTGCAACAGACGGCACGAATCCCGGGGCAGACATCGACGCCGTCATGGAAGCAACGGCCAACGTACGAGCAAGACGCCCCTGATCGAGTTGTTGATGGTGCTTACCTAGGGGATATAGGCACCCGTGCACAAATTTCCCGGCGAAATAGAAACCCGGTTTTTCCGAAAAAACCGGGTTTCTGCCATCGGCTTTGCCCAAAGATCTGTGACTGGGTGCTTAAGAATGAGAGGAATTTCCGATGCGTATTGCGTACTGCGTTTCCTTTGTCTTGATGTCCGCGTGGCCGTTGGTCGTTTCATCGCAGGAAACGGTCGTTGTTCGACCGGAGGAGATTGACGACGTGCTGGTCAACCCCGGTATTGGGTTTATGACCTTCCAACGATTCAACGGGGACAAGCTGAACGAGGGCAAGAAGTGGACTGAGGGGTACCCCATCGAATATCAGGAGTTCGACGGCAACCTCGAAAACGAAAACCACCCCATGACTTCGCTGGCATACTTCCGCGTGTATTGGAGGTTTATCGAGCCGGTCAAGGACGAGTATCGGTGGGGCCTTATCGACAAAACTCTGGAAACGGCCGCGGCTCGGGGCCAAACTCTACTGCTTCGCATCGCTCCCTACGGCACGGGAGCGGACAACGATGTGCCGGACTGGTACCGGGCGATGGTCGGGCCGGAAGAGGGCCTGGCTGAAAAGAAGTGGCGAACGGACCCGGAGGATCCGCGATACGTCGAGCATTTCGGCGGCATGATCCGAGACCTGGGAACTCGCTACGATGGAAACGCGGATCTGGAAAGCGTGGATCTGTCCATCGTGGGAGCTTGGGGCGAGGGAGCTGGCTCGGCCCGTCTTGGCCAGAAGACCCGAGAGGCACTGGTGGACAGTTATGTGGATGCATTCCCCAAAACGCATCTGGCCATGCTGCTGACCGACGAGAAGACCAACCGATACGGCCTGTCGAAACGAGACGTCGGTTGGCGAGTCGATTGCCTGGGCGACATGGGCGGCTTCAGCCCAACTTGGTCCCACATGTTGGACTACTATCCACAGGCAATCATCAATTTCGGGATGCGAGACGCTTGGCAGAAAGCACCGGTAACCTTGGAGGTGTGCTGGGTCATCCAGCACTGGAAAGACAAAGGATGGGACGTCGACTACATCATTGATCAGTCTTTGAAATGGCACATTTCGTCATTCAATGCCAAATCATCGCCCGTTCCCGAAGAATGGTGGCCACAAGTCAATCGGTGGCTCCGCCGGATGGGCTACCGGTTCGTGCTGCGCAAATTCACGTATCCTTCGAAGGTGAAGCCGGGTGCCGAGTTGGTGTTCACCTCGTGGTGGGAAAACAAAGGCGTGGCCCCGTGCTACCGGGGGTTCCGATTGGCGGTTCGCTTCAGACAAGATAAGGCATGCGAGATTCTCCTCACCGAAGCAGATCTTCGCTCGTGGCTGCCGGGCGACAACTTGTACGACAACGCAGTGGTCATTCCAGAGGAAATGGCCGACGGCGAATACGATCTGGATATCGCCGTCGTGGCAGAGCAAACCGACCAACCGTCCGTCAAGCTGGCCATCGCCGGTCGACGACCCGACGGTTGGTACAACTTGGGAAAGATCCACGTACAGCGGTGATCCACTTCAAGTCGCCAAGTTCGGCGATTGCCGGCTGAAGCCGTCGATTTCGTGGTCGGCTTTCCTCGTCGGACAACGCCACTTTGCCAGTTCCCCACCGGCCCCGCGCCGGTGGAAACAGGTCTGGAGACTAATCAGCGGTCGCAGCTAGCGTCAACTCCCCACCGGTCCCGTGCCGGTGGAATAGGGTTTGGAAACTAGCGGCAATGCCTGTGTTATGGCGGTTCCGCATGTAGTTGGCAAAGCGGTTCACCACCGGCACGGGGCCGGTGGGCTCTAGCTGGCATTAGTGCCCACGCGCTGGTCGTCAAACCTGTAGACCACCGGCGCGGGGCCGGTGGGGCCAAGCCTCGGCATTTGACGCTGCCGACGGAGCGAGTTTGACGACGGTGGCACGTCTGCGTTTCACCCCACGGCGATCTGGCCGACTTCGGGAAAGCCGTCGACCGAACGTAGCTGGTCGGCTAGAGCTTCCAAGTCGACGCCTCCATACGCCTGCGAGCGACCGAACAGGCGGAGCGTTCCTTGCTCTTCGTCCAATTGCCAGTGGCCGCCCCCGAGGATCTCCCAGGTCGATGGCTGCGGTTGGAAAGAATCTCGCTTGGCGTTGTACTGTCCTCCGATCCCCTGCAGCGACAGAAACCGTTCGACGATGTTCGCGTGATAGAACGACAAGCCTCGCGGCGAAAACACGGCGAAACGGTTTCCGTTGTTTGCCATCAAAACGAACTTCCCGTCGCGCCTCCGCGGAACCTCGCCTTCTTTGATCTCGGCGAAGTACACATCGGAATAGTCGACGACGGTGATTGCCATTGGAATTGGGGATCGTCCTGAACGAGTGACTCGGCCAAGTCAGAAACGATACGCGCGGCGCGTCAGTCGCAGGTGACTTCACCGGTGGCGGCCCATTCGACGCCGCGAGCGAGCAACTTTCGGCAGTCCGGGTCCATGATCGCCTTGCGATCGTGGCCCAATGCGTTGTGTACGCAGCGACCCTTACCATAGGTGCACGTGAAGACCATTGACTCGGTCTGCTCACTCCAGTCGGAATCCGACGTGACAAGCACTTCGATGGGCTCGTCGCCTTGCAGCTTGGCGTACAGTTCGTCGAAGATTTTGAAATCCTCCATCCCCTTGGTGATGGGATGTTCCGTTTTGGTGATGTTGCACTTGAAGACGCTCCGCGGGCCGTGGCCCGACGTTCCCATCACCCAGTGGCGGCCACACATCTTGCCAAACTCTTCCCACTCGCCATACGAAGCGCTGGCCAGGTGCTGGACGTAGAATCCTTTGCCGCCTTCCACGAATTTGACCATGTTCTTCTTGCCTAGATCGGAGAGCATTGGCAGGGATCTGTTGAACATGGTGAAGACGATCACATCGTACGCCTCCAACGCCGTAGCCGATTCGAGGATCAGCGGATCTTCACACACGCGCACGCCGAATCGGCCGGTCGCGACAAGTACTTCGCGGGTGGCCTCGGAATTCTCGCGCCAGTCGTGGAACGGGGCAACGTCGTCGCCAGCGATCAGCAGTACCTGGATCTTCGCGGGCGCCTCAGCCGCGTGAGACAACGCACCAAAGCAGATCACCAAGAGGCAGGTCAAAGTCGAAAGGTACAGGGGCTTTTGCATGTTCTTACTCCTGAGGGTGAAAGTAACGGTCGGAGGAGACAAGATAGCGGAACCACACACACTTATCAACAGACGGCATGGTTTCGCATTGGATAACTTGGCGTTAGCATTGCACTACTCGCCGACGCCCATCATTCTGTTTTCCACGATCGTGTCACACTTCTTCCGGCGAAGATTCCATCAGGGAGATTGAATGTGATCCGAGAGCCGATCTGGCCTTCGGAGGTTTCGACGCCCTCGCCTCGCAGTCTCTTGCTGACCTCGACGATTGCGGTGCCTTCTTCGTTCGTCGGATTCGATACGGAGATTGTCATTCTCTCAGGCGTCTCGCGCAGCAAGACGAGGCATGGCGTGTCCACACCTACGGTCAAGTCCGGACGGATGTTCGCGCTTCCCGTTTCATAGAATGCCATCGCAGCGATCTTTTGATTCTCGTGCCGTACGGCTTGTAGCTGCGGCGTGTTTGCCAGGACCGTCACTGCCGGCGAGGCCAACGGGGCATCTGCCGGCAAATTGATCCCCGGAATAACACAATAGGCGTACGTTGCGTCTTGCGGTCGCGTGCCGTGATCAATCCACAGCGCGAAAACATCGCGAGAGATTGGACTGTCGGAGTAACGAAGCGCGATCTGCTGCCAACTGCCTTGCTGGGCGGCGTTGCGAAGCGAGATTTGCGCGGGTTGCAGGAAGAAGTAGGCGATCTGGTCGTGCCACACCCAGGCCGGTTGGTCCAGGTCGTGGCTTTCTCGCGCAAGCCACCGAATCACACCATCTTCGCACACGGCCACGTCGCCCACCAAATGGCACTGGTTAAGCGTCGTGACAATGGAGTTTTCGGTTGGACACGTAATGCCCGCACCTAGACAAACGTATTCGTCGTCGAAGAAAAACCAACTCTTGCGCGAGGCAAGGTCGTCACGCGAAAAATCGAAAGCCGCCAGACCGTAAGTTCCGTCCGAAACGCCGCCCACGAACGTGCGCTCGCCTTGACGGCGGGGTGAGCCATCCAGTTGCGGTCGTTGCTCGACCGTCGTACCTGGTATCTTCTGCCAGTCCCACACAGGAAAGATGTCGTAATACTCCCGGCCCGTTCGCATCACGAGGTTGCAGCCATCGGCAATGTGATGGCTCTTCAATCCCTCGCTATTGCACGGTTGGTCCGTGTTGGCAATCCTTCGCGAGAACATACGGGCGGACGTGTAGTAGCCGGACCTGTGATGCACCATCATGTCCGAACGCCAGAAATGCCGATTGCCCACCAACGGCGGAGCCTCTTCGTCCGCCGCACGCGCCGCCAACTGCTGAAACTCTTGCGAACGGTCGGTTGTCACGCTAAGCATGTTCTGCGCCGCCGTGCCGAGATAACGAACGCTCTGTCCCGGACGCGAAATTTCCCGGCCCTCGGCACCGAAGTCCGACGCACCGCCGCGGGCCATCCACTGGCTGCCATCCAGTATCAGGCTGCTCAACACGGCTACCTTCTCGGGCGGGAAGGCAAGCCGCGTGTCCGACACTTGCGCGGCGATGCGCGAGCAGTCGGCGACAAAGGCGGCTCCATAACCATGGTTGTACAAACAGGGACCGTGTTGATGGAAACTGAAGTCCGGTTGAATGCCCTCGCCGGTCGCAATGCGGATTTCGCCGGCGATGCGTCGATACGCGGTGGCCGCCAACTCCGGATCTCTTTCAAGAATCGCTCGGACCGCGACGATCTCGGTTACCCAAACCAGATTCTGACCCGTCATTCCGATACTGGCTCGCGATAGGATCTTCAACGCCTTGTTGCGTTGTCCCTCGGCCAATTCGTCCTCCAGAAGCAAGAGCACGGGATGAAGTGACTTGGGTACCCCGATCCGGTTCCACCACCAGTTCGAGTTCTGGAAATCATGGTCGAGCCAATAATCCAAGCTGGAATGGACGGAGTTCCGTAACGCCTGGTTGCCGCAAAGCTCCGAACCAGGAGACTTGTATGCCCGAGTCAACACGCTCACGCGAGACAGATGCGAGGGCGTCTTCCAGCCCGATCGCGTCCGGTCCTCGTAGTCAATATCCGGCCAACTGCCGTCCGGCCGCAGTGAGGCCATGAGCCCGCGCGCTGTCGTCGCAGAAACCGGCTGTAGAAGAGGCTTCAGAATCCGCTGTTTGATCTTGCTCAGGTCAGCCCGCAGTTCTGACAGTTCGTCTTCAGCCGCGTTTGTGTTTGACGTGCCGGCAACAAGTACAGAGATGATCGCCACAGACCATACGCGCCAAAGACTGTCACATCGAATCTTCATTGATCTCCCTCGCGTTCTGCATGTTTAACCCCGAGCCGGAGGCGACGGTTGTTTTAGACGGCTCGATGCGCCACGGTCGTCGCCTCCGGCTCGGGGTTAAACGAAAAGTTGCCTGCTACCGGCCTTCATTGACAGCCAACAGTTGGCGGACTGCAACCATCAACGTTTCCTCCACGTCAGGTGCCACTCGCGATACCCACCCTGTCTCGTAGCCTCCCTGGCTATATGCGATCTTCTGGCAGATGTAACCGGGTCCGAGGTCGCCATAGGCTGCCATACAGACAAAGTCGTCCGGACGCATTGCTTGGGCCGCCAGTTGATAGCCGATGCACAACTCGCCCGGCATGTGCAAGATATAGTCATCTCGCAACTGCAGACAACCGAGCGGGATGCGATGCCCGGAGTTCATCCGCTCGAGCCAAGCAAGATCGCGAGCAGCGAAGCGGCGGTCGCGATCGCGGAGGCTCTGGTTACGGACCTTTTCCAGACAGGCTTCCTTGGTTATCGACTCACGCACTGGCAAGCGAACCGGGCATACTCGCCACCCAACGTCGCTCGCGCGGATTGGTTCACGTTCTGTCGCCTCCCACGCGCGCCGCATGCCCTCGGCCAGTCGCTGGGCAAGAAGCGGGCGCCGTTCGGGTGAGCCGTCGTTGTATTTTCCGGCTGCGACGTCGCCTCCCGCACCATTGAAATGAATGTGCGCGACGCCGGGTATCGCGGCTTCGCGCATCGAGCGTGCCATGCCTACAAAGTCGGCGCTGACGCCGCCGCGTCCATAATAGCTTTGCGGATGTGTGGCGTAGTAAGTCAGCACGGCCAGAGGTTGTTCGCCGTTCCAAAAGCTGATCGCTCGCACATGCGGATCAATGATCCCCTCGGGCGCCGCAATAGCCTTGGGATTGCGACAACTGCTCATTCGCGTCATCACACAGCGGCCATCGGGACCGAGAATCCGCCGATTCGAAGCCACTTTCTCGACCACACCTTTGCCGCAGCCGACATGAGTGACGGGTATGGCCTTAGCGACCGCTTCGCTCGCCGCACGGGCCGTTCGCTTGCGCGCCTCGCGTGCATACGCCACATCGAACATCCGGCCACCCATGCCGTTGGCCGCCAGGATTTCCTCGGTCGAATCGTCGATCCCCGGAGCGTCGTGCTGGTGAACGCAATGCACGGTGACTCGATCCGGCGAAGTGCCGACCGCTTGCGCCAGCGCTGCACGCCAAGCATCGTGCGCCCCGTTCCCAATACCGACCCAATCGACGGCGCAAAGCACGATGGGCTGTTGGTTGGCCATCAGAATCACGCCGCGGGCCGATAGCGGATCGACGATCTCTTTGGCCGGCGTCACGTTGCCATGACACAGCACGGCGCCCAATGGCGGCGTAACGTCCGCCGCGAACGTCGCGATCCGTAGTTGTCCCTTTTCTGCGCCCCACGAAATCTGCGGCAAGGCAACGCTACTCGCAAGCCAAGTCAGAAACTCTCGACGCTTCATTTCAGTTCTCCCAACTACGGCGGATTCGCACCGTACAAAGACCACTTGGGGGGTTGGTTATAGATTGCTGGTTATAAATGAAGACACCCGTGATTCCATCCTCATTTCGTTTCTTATCTATAACCACCAATCTATAACCATCGATCAGGAACGCTTTTCCGATGACCGTGGCCGCGAAGCGGCGATTTCTTCCCGACGGCGGCCTGACTTAGCACGACAATACTGAGAGTGTACCAGTTTTAGCGGGTGCCGGGTTTGATGATACCGCATCGCTGCGCCCAGACCTGGTAGGCGGCCGACAGGGATGCGACTCGGTCGGGTTGTTCACTGGCCAAGTTGTGAGTTTCCGTGCGATCGGATTCCAGGTCGTACAGCTCCCACGGCTTGCCTCTTGCAGCGACCAGCTTCCATCGGCCCGACCGTACGGCTCGGCAACCATGGACGTTCCAGCACAGCGTCTCGTGGCCATCACGCTTTCGACCCTCGAACACCGGCAGAAGGCTCTTGCCCTCCAAGGGCAGCACGTGACGATTCTGGAAGCGGCGGGGATACGCGACGCCCGCTACGTCCAGACAGGTGGCCGTGATGTCGATGATATGCCCAACTTGATGTGTGATTCCGCCGCCCTCTCGGATCACGTCCGGCCAATAGGCGATCAGCGGCGTGGCAATTCCACCCTCGTGGCATGTGGCTTTGTATCGACGGAAGGGCGTGTTCGAGACATTGGCCCAAGGCGGGCCGCCGGTCACGAACGCGTCGGAGCCTCCGGGCATGATCGACGGACTGTTGCCGACCTGGGTGAGTGTACCGTCGAGCCGCCATGTGCTGCCTTGCCGATCAAGCGGACGGCTCCATACCTGGTCCGACGCGCCGTTGTCGGATAGGAAGAAGACCAGCGTGTTCTCTTCTACACCTGCCTCGCGGATCGCCTCCAAGATTCGACCGATGTTCTGGTCCAGGCAGTCGATCTGAGCGGCGTAGACGGCCATGCGCTCCGCTTCCCACGACTTGTGCCCGGCGTCCTGCCACGGAGGAACACGCCCATCGCGCGGCGTGAGCGACCACGTGTCTTCGATCAGTCCGAGTTCAATCAAACGCTGGTACCGGCGCGATCGCAATTCGTCCCAGCCAAACTGCGCGTACATCTCGCGGTACTTCGCAATATCGTCGGGCTTGGCATGCAGCGGCCAGTGCGGAGCGTAGTGCGATGCGTACAGAAAGAAGGGTCTTTCTTGGCTGACCGCCTCGCCGATGAACTCGACTGCGTAATCGGTGATTAGATCGGTCTTGTAAGTGCCCCCGGCAGGAAACTCGAACGGCTCGCCATCCAGAAAGAACGGGCTTTCTCGTACTGGTTTGAAGTAGTTGCCCGGCCCCGAGTGCCCGGTGCTGCCAAAGAACCGATCGACATACTGGGCAATTTGCCGGGGATCGTGCCACTTGTCGGCCGTGGTCATATCCAAGCGGCCTACCGCGTACGTCGAGTAGCCGGCTTGCTTCAAGAGTTCCACCACCGTCACGCAACGGTCATTCAACAGCCCGGTCCACTGCTGGACACCGGCCTGCTGGTTGTACAATCCGGTCATCAACGCCGCTCGCGACGGACCGCACAGGGCACAGTTATAGAACTGGGAAAACCGCAACCCGCCCGCGGCCAGACGGTCCAAGTTCGGCGTACGAATCTCGCCGCCATAGCAGCCGATGTCCGAATAGCCCATGTCGTCAGCCATGATCAACACGATGTTCGGTCGAGCCGCGACGCCCGTTTCTGCGGCGCAAAGCCACGTGGTCCACATCCACGCCAATACTGCGAGCCGCATCACTTTCAAGACGTCCAATGGTCGAAGGGACATTGTCGTTCCTTTCAATTCATCGCATCAATTCATCGCAGAGCGCGGTTTCCTCTGAGCCTGATCCGAGTCTCGCGGTTCGTCCACGCACTATTTTGAATCATGCACACGCCCTGTCAACGCTTCCACACTGCGAGCGTCACCAAGACGCTCGCTTGCACCGGCCGGTTGGGGATGTAGACTGATCGTCGAGAGGGCCGGGGTGGTGGTCCTGATTCTCCATCGTTCGCCGACAGAAGAAGGAGCTTATCATGCGTGTTGCTCTCCAACGAGCTGCGGCTGTCTGTCTGTTTCTGTACACTTCAGTCGCTCTGTTCGCCGCCGAAAACGATCGGACTCTTTTGATCGAGGCCGAGGGGTTCGACCACCTTGGCGGCTGGATGATCGACCAGCAGTATATGGACCAGATGGGATCGCCCGTATTGCTGGCCCACGGACTTGGGCGACCGGTCGAGGATGCTGTAACGACCGTCGAATTACCGGCTGCTGGCGAGCAGCGTGTTTGGGTGCGCACTCGAGACTGGGCGGCGACGTTCCGCGCACCTGGCACGCCGGGCAAATTCCAACTGCTGGCAGAAGGAAAGCCGCTGGAAACGACTTTTGGCACTGAAGGGGCCGAATGGCGTTGGCAGGACGGTGGTACGGTGAAGCTGCCCGCAGGCAAGGTGGCTTTCGCCCTGCGTGATCTGACGGGCTTCGATGGGCGCTGCGATGCGATTGTGCTGACGACCGCTGCGGATTTCGTACCCCCCAACGACGATCCGGAAATGGCCGAATGGCGACGCAAGCTACTCGGTTTTCCCGAGACGCCCAAAGACGCGGGGCACTTCGACTTGGTCGTGGTTGGCGGAGGCATGGCCGGCTGCTGCGCGGCGGTCTCGGCAGCGCGTCTTGGACTGGACGTGGCGCTTGTGCAGAACCGGCCGGTGCTTGGCGGCAATAATTCGTCCGAAGTCCGCGTGAGCCTTGGCGGCCGGATTCATCTCCCGCCCTATCCGGCCATTGGCGGCGTGGTCCGCGAACTGGCACCGCCCCACGGCGGCAACGCGGGGACGGCTGAGCAGTTTGGCGACGAGAAGAAACAAGTGATCGTCGAAGCCGAACCCACGCTGCGCCTGTTCCTGAACACGCACGTTTTTGATGCGGAGATGGAAGACAATCGCATTACGGCCGTGCTGGGCAAGAACATTCGCACGAACGAGGTGTTGCGGTTTACGGCCAAATGGTTTGCCGACTGCACGGGCGACGCGAATCTCGGGGTACTGGCTGGGGCTGACCATCGCTACGGACGCGAAAGCCGCGCCGAGACGGGCGAGTCGCTTGCCGTGGGAGAAGCTGACCGGCAGACCATGGGCACATCGGTTATGTGGCGGACCCGGCAAACCGAGCAGCCGACTGCGTTCCCCGAAACGCCTTGGGCAATTCAATTCAACGAGAAGACTTACCAGCGGGCGACGCGCGGTGACTGGAATTGGGAGACCGGCTTCCGTTGGGACCAAGTCGACGATTTCGAGAAGGTACGCGACCACGGGTTGCGGGCGGTCTTCGGCAATTGGTCGTTCCAGAAGAACCACGCGCCGGACAAGGAGCAGTACGCCAATCTGGAACTGGATTGGGTTGCTCATATCGGCGGCAAACGGGAGTCGCGACGGCTCATGGGCGACGTGATCCTAAAGCAGCAGGACGTGGACGAGGCCAAGCCCTACCCCGACGCTTGCGTGACCGCCACCTGGTCGATCGATCTGCACTACCCCATTCATTCCGACCAGTTTCCTGGCGAAGAGTTCCGCTCGCACGCCGAGTTCCATCGTGGTAAGCCCTACCCGATTCCTTACCGCTGCTTCTACTCGCGGAACATCGAGAATCTGTTCATGGCCGGGCGAAACATCAGTGTGACTCACGTGGCGCTGGGCACCGTGCGAGTGATGCGGACCTGCGGCATGATGGGCGAGGTCGTGGGCATGGCGACTGCTGTCTGCAAGACGCGTGACGCGCGTCCTCGCGACGTGTACGCGAA
>JADHUC010000187.1 GCA_016784735.1 Pirellulaceae bacterium
CACACAACATCGCTAACAAGCATTTTTTCGCCCCCAACTCCCTGCACCTACAGCTGAGGGAGCTTGGGGGCGAAAAAATGCGGGCCACTTCAGTAACCGTTGACCCTCCGCAAGCCCACGGTTGCTTCGCAGGAGCCAAATATCAAAACACCGACCCGTGAACGGTTACGTCCATGCGAGTCATCATTGTTCGTTTCACCATTTCTCTTGCGACATTCGCCCTGGCCTTTGTCTGGCAGAGCACGGCGTGGTCTGGGCGCTTCGAGGATCTGGTCGCACGCGTTGCCACAATCGAGACGCCTGAGCGTTACACACTTGGCCTAGACAAGTCGCTGGCGGAGTGTGTGGACGAAACACTCATCAACAGACGCAAGCAACTCATGATTCGCGCCGGTGCAAAGGACCCGTTCGCCCGTCGGCGCAGGGACCCAAGGCATCAGTTCCCCACCGTGTTGTGCCGACTTTCCCTCGACCCCAGGGATCAGGCGGCTCTGGCTTACGTTCCGGTTGGCTGCCGATTTCGTGAGCAAGGCGACACCTTCGGAAAGAGTTCGCTTGCCCGCATTTACTGCCAGTTTGGTCATCTACTCGCGCCCGAGCAGCGAGCGGCTGTCGTACAGGAGATCACGACCTATCCCGGCTACTTCAGCGGCGGAACGGAAAACTACGTCAACATGCGCCGCACTGCGGGTCTGCTCTTTGGGGAATGGCTGCCGAAGGAAAACTTCCACTTCGACATAACCGGCGCGCAGATGGCTGAGGAGTGCCGCCAGTACATTCGCGCATACGGCAAGGCGATCTACCGCGCATCCATGGTGGAGTACCTCTCGCCGGCATACCACGTCGTCAACACCAACCCCTTCCTCAACGTGGTCGATCACGCGAAGAGCGAGGAGTCCCGCATCATGGCTCGGGCCGTTCTGGACTGGATGATGGCCGACCTTGCACTCAATTCATTTCACGGCATCGTACTGCCGCCGCAGCAGCGAGAGAAGGGCCTTCTCACAAACCACTACCAGCTCAATCACGCGCGGGGCCTCGCTCAATGGGTCGGCTGGCTTTACTGGGGATGCGGCACGACGCCGGACGACGAATCGGTCCTGGTTTCTGAGCTCCGACCCGAGAAGCCCTATAACATGCCTGCGCTGCTGCACGCGGTGTCATCGTGGAACCCGCATCCCGCGATGCTCAACATCGGGGCCAAGCGAGTGCGCACACCCTTCATGGTCTGGCAATCCCGGGGTAACTGGGCCTGCATCGAACCGGCTCATGTGAACAAGTGGGGCAAGACCAAGGCCGCGCACGCCCAGGAGCCAAACGCTCGCTACAACATGCGCAGCGTGTACATCGCACGCGACTACGCGCTTGGCGCCAGCTATCGGCACGAGGATATCATGGACCCGATCGTCCGCAACGCCATGCCTTTTGTGGTCGCGTGGCGTTCGAAGCATCTGCGGAACTGGCTACACGTGGCGCATCCGTATTGGTATACACTACGCAAGGGGGATGACGGCCAGCCGCTGGACAGGAACGATTGGTCCGACACGAGCCCCTTCCTACGTATGGTCCATTGGGAGAATGCGGCTGTGGTGCTCTACGACATCCCCACTCGAGACCCGTATTCGGGCAAGTCGGGAAAGGGCTCCGCGTTGTTCCGCAGCGAGCGCGGCGACGACGTGATCCAGTGTATCTTCGTGTACGCGCCCGACACGGTAGAGCGAGTCGAGAGGGGAGAGCATTTCTTTCTGCGCGACGGCGAAGTATTCCTGAGCCTGCGTCCTTTCGGCGGCAAGGCCGCATGGGAAGCTGCGCCGCAACAGGGCTTCGTCCGCTTGGCGATACCCGGCGCGAAAGTGGGCTTCGCGGTGGAGGTGGGCGACGCGACCGAGCACGGGTCATTCGACGCGTTCCAGCAACATCTGGCCGGCGCAGTGCTGGACACGTCGCACCTCGCGGCAGCCACGCGTGTCGCATACGTGTCCGCTCGTGGTCACAGACTCGATGTTCGTCACACGGAGAAGGGCTGGCTCCCGGATGCTCGGGTGAACGGAGTGAAGCTGGAGTTCGATGCGTGGCCCACGGGAGAAAGCCCATACGTATCCTGCCGCAACATGGTCCTCGACGTGAACGATGGCCGTGAGGGCTTTAGAGTGGACTGGACCGCGGATCTACCCACTTACAGCTACTACCGCATCGAGAATGGCCGCAAGGTCTTCACACGGCGCGAATGGGTCGAAGATGAACGACTCCGAGTAGAGTGACGATAGGGAAGCCACGCTGAACAAAGTTACAAAGCGCTGTCAATGATTCGGCAAGTTTGCGGAACCGACGATCACCGCATCGGCATACGCGGCGATTTCCGATACGTCTCCGGCATGATCCCAATGGGAGTGGCTCAGAAGCATGTAGTCGGCCGTCTTGATGTGCTTCCGCGTGGTCTGAGGATCGTGTTGTTTGGCATAAGTTTGTTGTTCTCGGCGGAGGTGCAATGCGTGAAGGCCGCGGGACGCTGCAAGACATTGCGCGCTGGAAAGAAGAGAGGCTGAACCAGGGCGCCAGCGAGGACGAACCGTTCGTTTGTTCAATGTCGGCGGGTCATCATCCATGCGCTGGCCGGTGGCCGCAGTTTGGCCGGAGTGGTTCTGTTCGCCGGGGGAAACGACAAGATGACGGCGTTGGCGCGCGACACGCGCCCCTGTAAAGTCAAGAAGACCGAGACTCCGTCGCAGACGCGAATGTCGTGCGTTCCTCGCGAGCCGTTCGTCACATCGGTGTTTGGTGTATTGAGCAGGTTAGGCCATGGGAATAGCGATGAAGAAGCTTCTTAGCGTCGGTTTATCGGTGGGTCTTCTTTACCAGCCTCCGCTGTCCGCTCTCGTGGCGGTCGCCCCGGCCGCTCACCAAGGGCCTGAGATTGTCGACGATTCCACGCAAAGCATTCAGCAAACGATAGCTTCGTCTAAGGCACAGGCGGCGGCCACGAGTTCGTATCAGGCTCCTATTTCCCATCGCGTTGGGATGATGGCCGCGAAGTCTAACCCAAAACGGACTTATGAGATCGGAGCCGGCTGGCTGCGTCTTCAGATCGTAAGGGAGTTTGATGATTACCGGCAGAATCCCGACAACTACGATTGGTCGACGTTTGATGAACAGATCGATGGGCTCGCGGGACGCATCCTTATGGCGACATTCCGCACGTATTCGGGAGAAAAGCACGGAAATGTAACTTATTTTGTCTCCGACACGGCTGCGGGGCGTGCACAAAGGGACATATTCTTGGATTTTATCCGGAAGATGGCCCGCCGATACAAGGGCAAAATACTCTACTATCAATTAGGCAACGAGCTCAATTTGGGATTTCAATGGCCGACGGACAAACGCGATCAACTGGGCGATCTCTTTATGAAGTTCGCGGCTGCCGTGAAGGGTCCGAATCAGGATCCCGGGGCCAAGACCACGATCGGTGGCTTGGGACTCGGGGACGGATACGCCAAGAAATCGTTTAACATCCGGAAGGAGACCTACCTCGAAATCTTGAAGCCGGTCGCGGATGCGGCGAAAGCGGACGTCGATGTCTTGGATGTGCATTTCCATTCGAACTGGAAGGACGCGGATATTCTCCCCGAGCGAATCGGTCAATTCCGGAAGATACTTTCGGAGGTCGGCCTGCAGAACAAGCCTGTCGTCTTCACCGAGAACTCGACCTGGATAGGAACCGATAACGCGAATCAAGACCGGGCGGAATTTCCGCTGCAGCAGCCTTGGCAGCAAGCGTCTTTTCTTTTGAGGAGTATTTACCTCGGACTCGCCCTCGGGAATGTTGATTCGGTGACGGTCGGCGACTCGTCGGACAAAAGCCTCTCGAGCGGAAAGAACTGGCGACCGATCGTCAACAGCGTTTTCTACAACTCCCGGACTCAGTACAACCTCGGCGCGCCGATGAGCGGAGCCAAGCCGGCCGCTCTCATCGCGCGGCTCGCGGCGGAGTTGACGCAAGAGTCCGTTCCGGCCGATTTTTCCATTGTCGCGAATCCGCCCGCGGATACCAAGATTGTACGCGTATCGGGCTCCAATCCGCATATCGTTATTTGGAGCACACGCAGCGGCGTGAGCGAGCGAACCGTGGCGATTACTGATGTCACCGGAGAATGGGACGTTCTAGAGCCGATCGTTGATACGCTCGCCCAATGGCCGTTGCAGGACCCGATTGCGATGGCGCAATCCGGCACGACAACGGCCGCGAACGGTGAAATCAAGGTGAAGTTGAAGTATCGGCGGCCGGTTATTTTCGTCAAGAAAACCGTATCCGTCCGGTGAAGTACATGCGGCACGGACCGGCTTTGAGGGCGGTGACTGGTGGGGGCGATGAGCCTGAAAAAGCCCGGCGAAGATGAGTGGGCTTTGCTGCCTGCGTGACCACTACTTCTGAGCTTGGCGAGATCGCGGCGTTGGCTGTTTGGGCCGAGTCCGCTGTGAAACAACCCCACGGGAGAATACACATGAAACCACAAACACGACCTTACGGGCGTATCATGACGGCGGCAGCCGTGCTGACGTTGGCGTTATCCAGCCGCCTTCCCGTGCTGTGCGCCGACGACGGTGCGGCCCAACAGATTCTCAAGTCGACCGTCGTGACCGGGGGACTGGTGGTGCATTTGGCGGACAGCACCGGCTCGCCGCGCTCCGAGCGGGCGGCGGAGCTGATGGCCGCTTTCCATGGGATCGGCGGATTCCTGGTGCAAGGCCTGGACCTCAATCCTGCCGGCGTCGAACAGACACGCCGACGTCTACGGTCGCTGGGCGTCTACGGGCCGGTGTCGGTCGATCGCCTAAGCGGCAGAAGCCTGCCCTATGTCGACAATCTCGTCAACCTGATCGTCGTTGCGGATCCGGTGGACATTCCCGAGGCCGAAATGATGCGGGTACTCGCTCCGGGCGGCGTCGGCATCGACATCGGCCAGACGCCAGCCACCACTTTCCGCAAACCGTACCCTGACGAGATGGATGAGTGGACCCACTACCTCCACGACGCGACGAACAACGCCGTCGCTCATGACACGGTTGTCGGGCCGCCCAAGCACCTGCAGTGGGTCGGCAGTCCCAACTGGGCTCGGCACCATGACCGCATGGCGAGTTTGAGTGCCTGCGTCTCCGCCAAAGGCCGGATCTTCTACATCTTCGACGAAGGACCGACCGCCGCCATCCTGCTTCCGCCACGATGGACACTGGTGGCGCGAGACGCTTTTAACGGCACCGTCCTTTGGAAGCGGCAGCTCCCCACCTGGCACCCGCATCTGTGGCCGATGAAGAGCGGGTTTGCTCAGCTTCCGCGACGTCTGATCGCGGTTGGCGACCGCGTCTATGTCACACTGGGTCTCGAGGTCCCGTTGAGCTGTCTGGATGCGGCCACCGGAAAAACCCTTCGAGTTTACGACGGCACGAAGACCACCGAGGAAGTCATCTTCTCGGAGAATGTCCTGTTTGCAGTCGTCAACGAAGGTGAGATCATTCACAAGAACTTCGCACCGGCGCACAAGCAGAACATGTGGGACGCCATGCGTCGAGCAGCCAACGGCTGGCCGTGGGGAGGAACGCGGCGCTGGATTGTCGCCACGCAAGCCGAGACAGGGAAGGTCCTGTGGAAGACGGAGCAGCGGGTCGTGCCCCTCAGCCTGGCGGCGAACGAGGAGTTTGTGTTCTTTCACGATGGGGAAGCGGTCGTTGGCTTGAACCGCCACACCGGTGGGCCGGCATGGCGTTCCGGTCCATTGGCGATCGGTTTCCCGAAGCAGCACTTCTCCGGTGGTGCGAAGGGCGAAGAGGCATGGGCGCCGTCGAGCCTGCCCTCCGCGTTTGTTCCCGCGTCGTTTGCCCCCACGTTGGTCGTACGGGACGGAGTGGTTCTGTTCGCCGGGGGAAACGACACGATGACGGCGCTGTCGGCAGCGAACGGAAAAGCCCTCTGGAGCGTCGAGCATCCTCCGTCGGGGCATTTCTCGCCCCAGGACCTGTTCGTGATCGACGGACGGGTGTGGTCGGGAGCCATCTCGAAACCACAGCATCTCCATTCCGGCGTCTTCACCGGTCGGGACCTGCACACGGGCGAGATCACCAGCGAGATCTCCTGTGACACGGACGCTTATTTCATGCACCAGCGCTGTTACCGAAGTAAGGCGACGGATCGCTATCTCATTCCGTCGCGAACCGGTACCGAGTTCATCGGCTTGGAAGACAAACACTGGCAACTGCACCATTGGGTCCGCGGCGGCTGTATGTATGGCGTCATGCCCTGCAACGGTTTGCTCTATGCAACGCCGAATTCCTGCGCCTGTTACATGCTCGCCAAGCTGCCTGGCTTCAATGCCCTGGCCGCCTCCCGACAGCCGATTCCCAAAACTCCAGAAACCGAACTCCCCCCACGTCTCGAGAAAGGTCCCGCCTATCTCCCCATCCGCGATCCTCAATCCGCAATCCCCAATTCCTCGGACTGGCCGACCTACCGTCACGATCCTGCTCGAAGCGGTTCCACCAGCACCACCGTCACCGTCGATTTGAAGCGCGAGTGGCAGGTCGATTTGGGCGGAAAACTAAGCGCCGTGGTCGTTGCCGGCGGAAAGGTGTTTGTCACCCAGATCGATGCCCACACGGTGTATGCCATCGACGCGGAAACCGGCGGTATGGCGTGGCAATTTACGGCGGGAGCGAGAATCGACTCGCCTCCCACGATTTACCGGGACACCGCCCTGTTCGGTTGCGCGGACGGTTGGGTTTATTGTCTGCGTTGCGCAGACGGCGCACTGGCTTGGCGTCATCGAGCTGCTCCCGAAAACGCCCGGTTGGTCTCTTTTGAGCAGCTCGAATCGGTCTGGCCGGTTCATGGCAGCGTCCTGGTTCAGGATGACGTGCTCTACTGCGTGGCGGGACGGTCGATGTACCTGGACGGCGGAATTCGTCTGCTGAAACTGGACCCCGCGACCGGGCGATTGTTAGCTGAGACTGTCTTTTCCGACCAAGACACGAATACCGAACAGGATTTGCAGGCGAATATCAAGGGCCGCAACATGCCTGTGGCGCTGCCCGATGTGTTGTCGAGTGACGGTCGAAGCCTCTTCATGCGAACGCAGCGTTTGGATCTTGACGGCAATCGCCAAGATGTGACACCGCGCTCGGCCAATGATGTCGAAGAAGCCGCCATGCAGATCGGCGAAGGAATGCACTTGTTCTCGCCCATCGGATTTCTGGACGGTTCCTGGTGGCATCGGGCGTATTGGGTCTACGGAACACGATTTGCCACCGGGGCGGGCGGCTATTCGCAAGCAGAGAAATTCGCTCCGGCCGGCCGGATTCTCGTCTACGATGACGAAGGCATTTACGGCTACGGGCGCAAACCCACCTACTACCGCTGGACGACCCCGCTGGAATATCGCCTTTTCGGAGCCGCCAAGGATCTTACCGAGACCGAGGTCCCGGTGGGCCGAGCACCGGCGGGCAAGAAAGCACGCCGGATCCCGGCCAGCGCCCCCGAGTTTCGTTGGACGGAAGACATCCCCCTGCAGGCGCGCGCGATGGTCCTGGCGAGGCAGACTCTCTTCGTGGCCGGGCCACCCGATGTGGCAAACGAGGAGAAAGCGTTTTACCGACTGGACCAAGCCGGCGTTCAGGAGCAACTGGCTCGGCAAAGCGCCGCACTCGAGGGCAAGGAAGGCGCCCTGCTGTGGGCGGTGAACACGTCCAACGGCGAGAAACTGGCCACGTTCAAACTAGACTCGCCGCCCGTCTGGGACGGAATGTCAGCCGCACGGAACAAGTTGTTTCTCGCGACCCTCAGCGGACAGGTGCTGTGCCTGGGAGAAGCCGGCGAGCCGCTGCCCGAAGCGCCCGTCGAGCAGGTCACGTTCACGAACTCGGACCTCGTGGGATACTGGCAGTTCGACGAAGGGGAAGGAGCCGTCGCCAAGGACAGCTCGGAGTACTGCAATGATGGCGGTTGTCATGCCACGTGGACGAAAGGAATTAAAGGGACGGCCGTCCTGTTCGCTGCCGATGACGACCAGGTCGAAATCCCCGACACGGAGAGTTTGAACATCACCGGGGCCATCACCTTGATGGCTTGGATCAAACCGGACGAGCAGACCGCACAGATCCCCATGATCCTGATCAAGGCGGCCGCGCAAGGTAAGTACATTCTGCGAGTGGACGCGCAACGGCATCTCACGGCGTTGTTCTGGAACGGTGAACAGCGAGCGGCCACTATCCGGTCGGAAGAAGTCATCTCCAAGGACTGGCATCACATCGCCGTCACTTACGACCCACTGCAGACCGGCAAGCTCAGGCTATACATGGACGGTCAAGTGATCGCCGAGCAAACGAGTACGGAAGCGTGGGGAAATCCGGCAGGCGGTCCCGTGACCCTGTCCGGTCGGGGGAAGCAGGCTTTCAAGGGGGCCGTCGACGAGGTACGGATCTACAACCGGGCGCTGCCGCCCGACGAAGTCAAGCAAATCGCAAGAGGTCTTTGAGGGGCCCCGCAACGACAAAGAAGAAGAAAGGAGAACAACGCCGTGAGACTTGCCAGAAACGTCGCGTTGGGTTTCGCTGTCCTGTTGGCCGTTCAATTCGAAGTTCTGTCCAGTGAGATAACAGGAGAACGTCCGAATGTGTTGCTCATCATTACCGATTCCATGACCAACCGAGTCATGGCGCCGGAGACTCAATGCATGACGCCCCATCTGGACAAGCTTGCCACCGAGGGCGTGCGTCTTCATCGTTATTACACGACCAATCCTGCATGCAGTCCGGCCCGCGCGTCGATCATGACGGGAACTTATCCCTCGAAACACCATATCAACGGATTTGTGCATGCTCCGATGGTGCTGTGGCGAACGCCCCCGCTCAACAGCGAGCTTGTCTTTTGGTCTCAACGCCTTTCCGAGGCCGGTTATACGACGACCTACTTCGGAAAATGGCATGTTGAGAAAACGAAGAACCCCAAAGCATACGGGTTTCAGGAGTACCAGGAAGAAGATAGAAGACGCCCCAAGGCCAGGATTCCCGGCTCCGAGGTGACGCTGAATAAGCCCGGATACCCTCCTCGCGTATTGGCGGGGGTTGAAGAAGAGCAAGGGGAACCTCCGACGCACCCAACCTTCGATAATACCATCGAATTCATTCGCAGCCGGGCGCAAAAGGACCAACCGTTTTGCTACGTCTGCACCTTCGCCGAGCCGCATCTGCCAGCGATCCCCCCCAAGCGATTCCACGACATGTACGATGTCAATCAGGTCCCGCTGAGCCCGACTCTTCATAGTCGGCTCGAAGGCAAATCCGACTACACAAGACGTTTGCATTCCGTGTTTGAATTTCTTTCGGAGGATGATTGGAGACAAATCACGACGTGTTACAACGCGATGGTGACCTTCCTCGACGGCGAAATCGGGCGCGTGATCGCTGCCCTGAAGGAACATGGGATCTACGACAATACCATCATCATCGTCACTTCCGATCACGGTACGATGCACGGAGGACATGGCCTTATCGGTCATCTTGGAGCAACGCCGTACGAAGAAGCTTACAACGTGCCGTTCATCGCACGAGGTCCCGGAATCAAGAAACGCGGTGAGGATCACACGTCGGTGGCCAGTCATGTCGATTTGGGAGCGACGCTGGTGGACCTGTGCGGGGCGAAAGGACTTCCGGATACACAGGGGCGCTCGATGCGGCCCATTCTCGAAGGGCGCACCAAGACCGAGGATTGGCAGGACGCCTACGCAGAACACGATTCCGTTGTGTATCTGTATACGCAACGCATCCTATGGCATGGTCCCTGGAAATACATCTACGCTCCTGGCGGAATCGACGAACTCTACAACATCGAAGCGGACGCGCACGAGGAACGCAATCTCGCGGTGGACCCCGAATACCGTTCGATGTTGGAAGACATGACGCGGCGGATGTGGAAGAAGATGTTCGCGATCGACGACAAGATAATGTTGCTTCGAGGCAATGAGCTGCTGCAACTCATGCCGGTGGGTCCCCGCCCTATCGAGAAAGAGTGAGCGAAAAAAGAAGCGTCCTTCTTCGGCGAGAAACGAACATGCTCATCGAAACAGATAGACGGCTGAAACCTCGAAACCCGGCAAACCACGTATGACGCATCCCTCTCCATAAAGCGCCTTCCGATCCAGCAGGTATTAAAATGGCAGCCGAAGCAACCAAGCTGGGGCGAGAGAAGAACCGGGCAAATTGCCGGGATCACAGAGCCGCTTCCATCCAGCCATTCGCGAGACGATCCAGCGCGTGCATGATGGTGCTGGCTGTGGTCAGCCTTTGCCCGCTGGCGGTCGCAGCGTTGCCGAATGACTCGTCGCAGGTCTGGGATGCGTCGGCGGGTGTGGTGATCAAGACGCCGGTGGTGACGGTTCAGTGGGCGGACCCGGTATTGCGATTTGTTTCGGGCGGTGAGATTTCGTTGAAGAACACCAAAGTCGCGCAGACAGACGCGACGCGAATAAACCTGACTTATGACTTTGACGGAGGATTGCAGGTGTCGCGCGAGTTGTCGCTGGTGGACCGCGATGGCGAAACGGAGTTGGTGGAGACATTCCGCATCACACCAGAGAAAACGATCACCAGCGATCTGGAAATCGAACGGCCATTTATGATCCTCGAGGTCGCTTCGGGTGCTGCAGTCTTGCCGCTGTTCAACGGTTGGGCGAAACGTTTTCCTCTCGACGAGAAACCGCTGCGCGCCGAATGGCAGTTGGGCAATGTGATGCGCGATGTGCCGTCGCAACAGATCGGTTTGCCGGTGGTCCAGTTCGGTCTGCCGGGACAATGGCTGGGAGCCGTCTGCGCCGACCCTTATTCGGATCGTTGTACGAACTCTCCGTGCGCGAGGGCCGACTTCGGGGTTCGGTGCGCTACCGCTACGCAGCGTCGAAGGTGCCGCTGGCGGCCGGCAAGGCAGAGGTTCGGAAGTTCGGGCTTCGGTTGGCCAAGGCGGCGAAGGAGGAGCCGTTCGGGCGCTCGGTGGATTCGTTTTTCCGGTTGATGCTCCCCGATGTGCCACCGGGACCAAAGTGGATTCACGAGATCGCAATGGTCGGCTTCGACTACCTGAGCGATGAGGGGCAGGGTTGGGAGCGCGACATCCGCGAACTTGCGCGGCTCCTGACGCCGGCGGAACGCCGGCGTGTGGCGCTTTGTCTTCACGGCTGGTATGAAACGATCGGCGGCTACGGGTTCGACGACGCGAAAAAGGAGATGAAGCCGGCGTGGATCGCGATGGAGCGGACCCGGCGCATTTCACTGACCCAGGACGAGGTGCGGCGGCGGCTGAAAGTTGCGCGAGACCTCGGCTTCCGCGTGTTGCTGTATTATGCGGACGGCTTGTTGCAGGACAGCGGCGTCCCGTGTTATCGGCCCGAATGGGATTTCGTTGACTGGGACGGCAAGAAAGTCACAGGCTGGACCGGGCCGGACACATGGGGCCAGACCTACGCCAGCAACCCGGCCCATCCGCAGGTCTTCCAATGGTATCAGGATTACCTCGCGGCGCTGTTGCGCGCCTACGGGCCGTTTGTGGACGGTTTCGTGTGGGACGAGACCTACCACATGCGGACCGGGGCGATTGCGCGCTCGCCGCAGCCCGCCTATTGCGCGCGGACGATGATGGAGCTTGTCAAGAAGCTGACTGCGATGGTCGAGGCCCACGATCCCGAAAAAGTTTTCATGACGGCCGAATCGCTGAACGCGGGACATCGCGATGTTCCGGGATACGGCATGGTCGCGGACGGCGTTTATCAGGACACATGGGGCTTCCTGCCAACGTGGTATTACAGTCTCTTCCCCACGTGGCGCAACGTCCTCTGGGGCTGCAACTGGCGACCGCTCACGCGATTTCGCAGCACGGTCTGGAGCGTGGAGAACCTCGGCGCACCCGTGGTGTTCACCAACGGCTGGCGCGATGACCGCGGTCCGTCGGAGTGGACAGCGGAGGAACGCGACAGAATCCTGGCGCTGTTCCGCAAACGGCTCGCGATGAAAGGACGCGTCCGCTGCCTGACCGCCGATCCCGCGACTGTCGGAGTGCCGCCGATGTTGCCCAGCGATCCCATCCCCAACCCGAAACCGGGCGAGGTGAACCACGCTTTGGCGCGTCTGGGCGGCAAGGCAACGGCCTCCTCGGTAAACGCCGGCAAAGGGTTCGACGGCGGGCCGTCAGGCCTGATAGACGGGCGCCGCAATGTCGCGGGTTGGGCGCGAGGACACGGCTGGGCCAGCCAGATGGACAAACCCTTGCCGCAGTGGGTCGAGATCGAGTTCCCCGGGCCGCGCGAACTGTCGCGCTTCGTGATGGTCAACTACCATCATGAGCCGGCCGAACAGACCGCGGCGCAAATGGGCGTCTTGGACTACGAGATTCAGGTGTGGGACGGAAGCCTCGGCCAGTGGACTACGGTTGTCACAGAGAACCGCGGAAGGGCCATGGCGATTCGCGTGCATTATCTGCGGGAGCCAGTCCGCGCCACGAAGTTTCGCGTGGTTATTCGCCGCGTGGCAGCCTATGACAACGCCGCAAGACTGTTGCAGGTGGAGGCATGGGGACAACCAACGAATTCACTCTAATTCACATAAGATAATCCGCACAAAGAGCGCCCTATGTTATTGGCAAACCCAAAGATACTCTGGTTTCCCTTATTAGCGACCTATCTCGTATCAGACACATTACAGGTAGCCAAAGGATATGTAAGTACCTCACAAGGGCTTATTGCATCTCATAACAGTTTCGATGAGGACATTCAATCCTTCGGAGTAAGGTGGTCCTTTTAGCGGTGCATCGCTCTGCTTCGAGGTGGATTGGACCTCGCAGCGCTAGTCCGGGGAGATTCGGGGGTGGAATTCCGGGTAATTGGTGACATCGGGAAGCTGGCTTGACAGGCCAATTCGATGGATCGACGCACGGGAAGCTATGGCTCATGGCCGTTGCCGCCAACGAGAACGACATCGAGCCTCGCAAGGTGAGTTTCAAAGGAGCCAAGCAAGCCTTGACAGCCTTCGCTCCCCCCGCCACCGCTTCACACGCTGCTCAGGCCTTTCCTCCCGGAGGCGACCTCATGACCTCACCCACTTCGCGACCCAGTATTCCGCGTCGTCGGTTTCTGCAGGCGGCAACCGCCGCTGCCGCGTTCACCATCGTACCGCGTCGCGTGCTGGGCGGTCCGAAGTTCGTTGCCCCCAGCGAAAGCGTCCGCGTGGCGTTGATCGGTGCGGGGGGCCAGGGGAAACAGGACGCCAAATGGCTGCTGCGCGATCACGCCGACGCTCAGGTCATTTCGGTGTGCGATCCCTACGAGCAATGGGATCACGGAGGTAATAACGGCCGCTTGCCGGTCAAGGCGGAATTGGAGAAGCTGCAGGCGGGTAAGGGGACGCCGGTCGCAGTGTCGGACTATGCCGACTACCGCCAGATGCTCGACCGTGAATCGGCGATCGACGCCGTCATCTGTGCGACTCCGGATCACTGGCACGCCACGATTACCCTGGCGGCGATGAAGGCCGGCAAGCACGTCTACTGCGAAAAACCGCTGACGCACAACATTTGGGAAGCACGCGAGGTGGCTCGCGTTGGCAAGGAAACGGGTGTGGCAACTCAGATGGGCAACATGGGCCATTCCGGCGAGGGTCTGCGGCGGACGTGCGAATGGATCTGGGCAGGAGCCATCGGTGCGGTGCGAGAAGTGCACGCCTGGGGCGACGGCGGTCGCTATGTGACCGGACACGGTCGTCCAACGGAGACACCGCCGATCCCCGCAGGGTTCGACTGGGACCTATGGGTCGGTCCGCGTCCGCCCCGCCCGTATCATCCCAGCTACACGCCCGGGCTATGGCGAGGCTGGTGGGCCTTCGGCTGCGGTTGCTTGGGCGACATGGGTTGCCACAATCTCGATCCCGCCTACTGCGCGTTGCACTTGGAAACACCGTTGACTGTCGAGGCCACCTCGCCAGGAGTGGATTCCGAGATCACTTGTTACTGCACGATGTATCGCTATACCTACGGGGCGCGCGGCGACATGCCTCCGGTCAAGGTCACGTGGTACGACGGCGGTTTGCGACCGGCCACACCCGACGGTGTGACTCCGCGCGAGTTGGCCTTTGCCGGCGGTAACGGCATCCTTTTCGTCGGCGACGAAGGGGTCATTGCGTGCGCTGGTTGGGCCGGTGCGCCCCGTCTGTTCCCGCTCGAAAAGCGGAAGGAATACGAGAAGCTGGAGCCGACCCTACCGCGTTCCCAAGGCCATCTTCGCGATTGGCTGGACGCCTGCAAAGGCGGCCCCGCCGCGTCCGCAAATTTCCAATACGGTGCCGGGATTACGGAAATGGTGCTACTGGGCAACGTCGCCTTGCGTGCGGGTACGAGGATCGAGTGGGATGCGGCCAATATGAAAGCGACCAATACGCCCAAAGCGGACGCGCTGCTCAGAGAGGAATACCGGCCGGGCTGGGACATCGGTTAGCCCGGATTATTCATGGCCCTGGGAAATGCGTTACACTCTGTCGTAGCTACGTTCGCCTGAATGTGGTTTCCGTCGCTAGCTCACGCTCTGGCGAGCGCAGCTACGACAATAGTTGATTGACCGATGCCTAGTGCAACGCCCCGACACGGCCTCCCAACTCCGTGCATCTAAGGAGATATTCGATGAAAAAGACTTCACGTCGACAACTGCTGAAGGCTGCGGTTGCAACCACTGCCGGAGCGATTGCAGCACCCTACTTCATTCCCGCCGGGGTCCTGGCCTCGGAAGATAGGCCCGGCGCCAATGATCGGATCACGGTCGGAGCCATCGGGGTGGGCAACCGAGCCTCACTGCTTCTGGACCAATTGCCCGCGGATGGTCAGATTGTTGCATTATGCGATTGTAATTTGCCACGAGCCGAGGCGTATAAAGGCAAGCGCAAAGGCGATTGGCCCGTTTACCAAGACTACCAGCGGATCTTGGAACGGAAAGATATCGATGCGGTGATCATCGCCACGCAGGAATTCCAGAGGGTCTTGCCCTCGATCCATGCCTGCCAGGCCGGTAAGGACGTCTACGCCGAGAAGCCTTTAACGTTGTACGTCCGCGAAGGGCGCGTGTTGGTCGACACGGTGCGTAAGCAAAATCGTGTCTTTCAAGTCGGTACGCAGCAGCGTTCGATGGCAATGAACCGGATCGCCTGCAAATTGATCCGCGACGGCGGCTTGGGCAAGATCCGCGAGGTGCTGGCGCCCTGCTATCCCGGCGCCGGTGAGTCGACGCTGGACGTGGGTCCCGAAAAGCCGGTGCCGACAGGGCTGAATTGGGACGTTTGGTTGAACCAAGCTGCGTGGCGACCATTTAACGACCGCTGGGGCGGCGGGGGACGCGATTTCTACGGGGGTGAGATGACGAATTGGGGCGCTCACGGCGTCGATCAGATCCAGTGGGCACTCGGCACCGACAACACCGGACCCGTCGAAATGTGGCCCGCGACACCCGGCCCCAACGGTCAAGTCGAGATGCGTTATGCCGACGGCATCCCCGTCCGCTTCATCCTGGAGCACGGACCCTACGGCGGTGCGATCTTTGTCTGTGAAAAAGGCAAGCTGGAAATCAACCGCAACAAATTCACGTCGAACCCGAAAGAGATCGCGGTCGAACTTCTCAAACAGGTCGACGAAGTGGAAGAGGAAAGAAAGTGGAGCGACCAAACCGCATTGTGGCAAGCCGAATGGCACATGCAGAATTGGATCGATTGCATTCGGGCTCGTGAAAAACCGGTGGCGGATGTCGAAACCAACCAGCGTTCGGTGAGCGTCTGTCACCTGGCCAATATCACCCGTTGGGTCGGCCGACGACTGACGTGGGACCCGGTGAAAGAGCGATTCGTCAACAACGACGAGGCAAATCGCTATATCGATCGCCCGCGCCGTGAAGGCTACGAGTTGCCAAACGTTTGAAAGTTAGTCTGAAAGGGCTGAAAGCATGATCAAACCGCTAGTTGCGTCAACGATCATCCGGTTGCCGAACACATCGGCGGCTGGGTGCCGCTGTCGTTCGACGTCACGTCGCACGTGCAGGCCGAGTCGACGTGCCCGCCCCAATGCGGTTGGTCGACTGAAATTGGTTTTGGGCACGACCCTGTGCGCCGTCGCCATGCTGGTCGCCGGTGTGGGGACGGCTGTGGCAGAATCTTACACGGACCCGGCGCAACTCGATTGCCCTTGGCCGCATCATTCGTTCTACAAGCAACCGTGGCGAGGTTTCCTGGAGGTGCGTTCCGGCGAAGCATTTCTTCGCGGCATCGGCGTCAACTATCACTCGTCCGGTAACGATGAGGTCGCGATCCGGCTGCTTGCCGAAACGGGTGTTCGCGCCTACCGATACGAAATCGGCTGGGGTAGCATCGCCTGGGACGAGTCGCAGGTAGACGGTCGGGAAAAGCATCTGAAGATCCTCCGGCTGATGCGAAAGCAAAACGGACGCCCGACACTGCTGCTGAACGCACATCACGGTGTGCCGTGCCCGATCCGGTTCTTCGAACGCACCTTGGCGGCCGCTGCGACCAAAGGGTCGACAAGCATTCGATTGACCGACACCAAGGAACTTGTGCCCGGTCGCAGTGGGATCAACGGACTCGATGACTACTGGGCGGCCCAGGTTCTGATCACCGCCATCGATCCGGCGACCGGCGAATGCCAGCTCAGCAAAGCCCTGCCGTGGGATCTCAAGGTCGACAAGCCCGTGCGGATGGCAACCTTGAAATACGCGCCCCTTTACCCCGTCGATACGCCCGAGTTTGAAGAAACCGCGGCCGGCTGGGTACGATACGCATTGATGGTTTGCGAATTGGCGGCCGAGGCTGGCCACGAGGAGTTCGATGTGGAGATCTGGAACGAACTCTCCTTCGGATCGAACTTCGTTCTCGTTGACCACTACTACGAAAAGGGGAAACCTCCGCACACGGGCCAACGTGCTGACTTCCTCAACCCCGGCGGCAGCAGTTGGGAACTCAGCCGCCGCACGATCGAGGCCGTGAAAGCGAAATACCCCAAGGCACGTTGTATCTGGGGTTGGTCAAACACGACTTTCTATCACTGCGCTGTGGAGAACTTACCGTCGGGAACGGACGGTCAGTCGTACCACCCCTACGGAACCGGTTTGAGGTCGCTGCCGCAAGCCGAGACGCACAAGGACCGTCCCGAGTTGAATCTCGAACGCTACACGCCGAAGCTGGACATCCGCATGAGCGAAGGCTGGGCTCATACCTTCATCCAAACCGAGGGAATTATGCGTTTGCTGAACCCTCAAGCCCGAGAGAAGAAACCGGCCGGCACGACGCGCTTTCATCACTACATCACCGAGCACGGTGTGGTGCCGGCCGAGTGCGGCGTGACGGATACGGACGAAGCATGGCGGGTGAAAACCTACTGCGCACTCCGGTCATTCTGTCTTTGGATGAACAAGGGCATCGACGTGATGCACTACTTCCAGGCCGCCGACAAACCTGGCGGTATGGGACTGCTGCCGTTCGATATCAGCCGGCTTCCGGCCGATGCCCGCTGGAATGATGTCGCCACGCCGCCCATGCGTGCGATGCAAGCGATGCGCGATATATTCGCCGGCGCCGAACCCGTGGAGACACCCGTGCGACTGGACGTAGACATCGAACCGACGGGTCCGGTAGGCCAGATCTTCGCCGGAGATGGCGACCATCCGCCATTGACCCACCAGGATGTGTTTGCCTTCCTGCCCTTCCAGACCAACGCCCGCCGATTGGTGATCCCGATTTATGTCATGACCTACGATGTCACCCAGCGCATGCCGGAGGAGACGTATCAGTTGACGGTCAAGGGGTTGGATGCGGAGGCCAAGTCGGTTCGTTTGATCGATCCGATAACCGGCCGGCGCGAGCAGCTTCCGCCAACCGGCGGGGCGGCGAGCGTTCGCATCGAGGTGAAAGTAGCCGACTATCCCCGGTTGCTGGTGGTGGAGTGGTGAGGCGAGTCACGTCACCCTGCTGCTTGTCGCAACTCCGCCGTGGCCGGAAGACCCGCAGACTCATTGCGTCGACCTCGGCCCTATTCATTGTTTGAGTTCAGATCCACTCGCACCGACCGGAGTCTTCGGCTACCTCGTCCGACCTTTGCCACTTCCGCCCACCGGGATACGCTGAACCGCGCGCACGCAAGAGAAGTCGAAGCGAAATCTGCGGCATATTGCTGTATCGTCGTCGTCGGATCCGCTGGACGATTCGCTCAAGCAGGAACCGTCTGCCACTCAGCCTTGCATGCAATCGTCCACTATCCCTCGTGACCCATCAGCCAAAATGAGGTAGAATGTCAGCGGGATAGCTCCACTGATTGGGCATTCTGTTGGACAAGGCGATACAATACGATGAACTCGTCGGCCTTGACCGACTATTCCGATCTTTCAAAGCGATTGGTCCCTGGAGCGGCACGTGGCGACAGCCGAGCATCTAAAAGCACTATTGAAAAGCCATACAGCGGGCGATGACGATCTCTTCCGGTCGGTGGCGTTGCAGATCGCCGCTCACGAGGCGACGAAGGGCAATGGCCGTCTCGCCGAGGAGTTGCGGGATCTTGTCGCAAAGGCCAGACGTGGCCAACAGCCGACCGGCAGTCCGCGCGCCGTCCCCATCGCCCGCCCGACGGGCGAACTCGCCGGCCTCGTGCTCGCATCGTACCCCGCGATCCGGCTATCCGAAATGGTGATTGCCGACGGAGTGCGGTCGCGCATCGAAGACGTCATCAGCCAACAGCACCAGCGCGACCTGCTCCGGTCCCACGGTCTGTCGCCGAAGAGAAAGCTGCTGCTGGTCGGTCCGGCAGGTTGTGGGAAGACGATGACAGCGTCGGTGCTTGCCAGCGAGTGCCAACTTCCTCTGCTGTTCGTCCAGCTTCATGCCCTGATCACCAAGTACATGGGCGAGACGGCGGCGAAGCTACATTTGATCTTTGACGCGATGGCCGAGACGCGTGGCGTCTACCTGTTCGACGAATTCGACGCGATCGGTGCCACCCGCGCTGCAGGGAACGACATCGGTGAGATCCGTCGGGTACTGAATTCGTTTCTTCAATTCCTGGAACGCGATGACTCGGAGAGCCTGATCGTCGCAGCAACAAATTTCGTGGGGATGCTGGACGACGCGCTGTTCCGACGTTTCGATGATGTTATCACCTACGAACCACCCAACAGGACACTCGTCAAACGCTTGGTTCGGAATCGCCTCAGCGCGTTTGACCTTGGCGATGTGAAGTGGGTGGACATTGGTCTCGCATCACGCGGCCTCAGCCATGCTGAGGTAGTTCGAGCATGCGATGATGCCGCGCGCGATGCCGTGATGTCTCGCCAGGGAATAGTGACTCACGAGAGCCTAGTCACCGCCATCAAGAGTCGTGGCGGGATGCGTCCTTCTCGGCGACGAAAGAAAACGAAGGAATGAATGAGTTGCCCCACCTCCGCTTGGAGGGCACAGCGAAACCGGAACTGTACACCCACCCAGGATCAGGGCCAATTGGCCAGACGTTCAAGCGGCCAGCACGCAACCAGCCTGCCCATGCGAGAAAGGTCTGAAGTGAACTGGAGCGGGCCCATGCCGACGCGCAGCGAAGACGTGCAGAGGACGCTGAGGCTAATCCGGATTTGGTCGAATGGCAGCCGGAAGGCGTGGTGCTGACATTTCGCAGCGATCTGGGTCACGAATTGAGCCTCAAACCCTTGGAGCGTGAGGGTGCAGAGATTCAATTGCTTGGGGTCACCGATGATGCGGGGGTCCAAATAGCCAGAGTATTTGTTCCCGAAGGCAAGCTGATTGCGTACCTCAAGCTCGTCGGTGCCTACGCGGCGAGTATTGTACTGACTTATGTTGCTGAGCCCGAAAACGAGGCAAAGCTGAAGACGCTGGACGCCCCTGACGACGGTATCAGGTTCCGCGGTCCAGTGCGGCAGACGAAAGACAAGAAGAAGATCAAGCTGAAGTTCATCGTCGCAGAGGCGGAGGTTGATCGGTTCAAAAAGGCAGCGGGTGCAATTGGGACACTATTCTCCGAGGACCGGGAAAACGGAGAACTTATTGATAGCGTCGCTTCCATCCGCCTTGCCATCGTTGAAGATTTCTGGCAGGACCGGCTGCAATTTCCGAAGCCCGAGGAGACTATCTGGTGGGAAGTGTGGTTGCGTGGGACGCGTGCGCTGGCGTCTGAAGTGCATCGTCGTTTCACCGAACTCGCGCGGATTGTCGGTATCTCCACGGTGAGCCATCGCTTCGTCGCCTTTCCGGAACGTGTCGTCGTCCATGCGAGGGCAACGGCCAAACAGATCTCGTCGTCGGTTGATCTGATGGCGATGATCGGAGAACTCCGCAAGGGCAAAGAACTCGCCACGTATTATGTCGATCTTGATGCCGCGGGCCAAGCGGAATTCATAGAGGACGTCGTAAGCCGGTTTGTCCCGCCCGGCCCAGATGCGCCAAGCGTGTGTATTCTTGATGGCGGGGTCAATCGATCTCACCCACTGCTCGAACCGGCGCTCGCCGAAGACGATCAATATGCCGCGCAGGACGATTGGGGCGTGAGTGACCACGATCACTACCAACACGGCACCGGCATGGCCGGAAATGCCCTTCATGGGTGCTTGACAGAGGTGATGCAAGCGACAGGCGCGATCAGGCTGCGGCACAAACTTGAATCTGCCAAGATCCTCCCGAAGCCGCCGGCGAAGAACGAGCCACCCGACTACGGGCGGAGGATGCAGGACGGAGTGGCTTTAGCGCACATCAAATCGCCGAAACGCAATCGCGTCATTTGCATGGCCGTAACAGCAGACGACCATCGCGACGGCGGCGTGCCGTCACTGTGGTCGGGGGCAGTCGACGATATGTGTGTGGGGGTTCTCGACGGCGCAAGGAAGCTGATGTTCATTTCCGCCGGAAACATGCGCGATGAGATTTGCGAGGACGGCTACGTCTACCATGACTGGAATACGACGCGAGGTGGAATTGAAGATCCGGGGCAGGCCTGGAATGCACTGACCGTCGGAGCCTTCACGGAGAAGGTAAATATCGAGCATCACGATTTGCAGGATTGGGAAGCGGTTGCAGAATCTGGAGACCTGTGCCCTACCAGCCGGACATCCCTGGCTTGGCCAACGGAAATGCAGGGCGGCTGGCCTATCAAGCCCGACTTGGTTATGGAAGGCGGCAACTATGCCCGACGTGACGAGGCGCCGATGAGTTGCGACGACTTGTCCCTACTGACGACGATCATGCGCCCAGATCGGTTGCTAACGACAACTCGCGACACCAGCCCCGCAACCGCTTTGGCTGCACGTATGGCCGCCATCATCTGGAGTCACTATCCCAAGTTCTGGCCCGAGACGGTGCGTGCGATGCTTGTCCATTCGGCCAAGTGGACACCCGCGATGACAAAACGATTCCCGGATGACAAGAGAAGATCAGTTCTCCACTGTCTTCGTTGCTATGGTTACGGAGTGCCAGACCTTGGGCAAGCGTTGAATAGCGCAAGTAACGCTGTCACCATGATCTACGAAGGCGAGTTGCAGCCATTCCGCAAAGAGCAGAGCAAGACCAAGACTAACCACATGCATGTCCACGAGTTGTCCTGGCCTCTCGAAGTCCTTGAAGACCTCAGGGAGGAAAGAGTCTCGATGCGAGTGACGCTGTCGTACTTTGTTGAACCCAGCCCGAACAATGTCGGTTGGGGCGTGAACCACCGCTACGCGTCACACGGCCTGCGGTTCGATGTAATACGGCCAACCGAGGGACTCGACGGCTTCAGACAACGTATCTCCAGTGCCTACTGGGATGGTCCGAATGATCGCCCGAAGAATGCCAAGGAAACTCGCAATTGGGTTGTCGGCGAAAACGGCAGATCCATCGGCTCATTGCACTCTGACTGGTGGACGGGCACGGCCGCGGAACTTGCTCGTTCTGGCAGGATCATCGTGTATCCCGTCAGCGGTTGGTGGAGAGAGCGGAAGCACCTCGGTAGATATGACCAGACAGCCCGGTACAGCCTGATCGTCTCCATCAAGACGAAAAAGACTGATATCTATACGCCGATTACCAACGTGGGCACCGTACATACGGAAGTGATGACATGAGGCGGATCAGGCACAAGGCGTAGCTTGACGTCGCGAATCCGAGCGATACCGCGTCCCTCCAGCACGTTCTTCATGGAGAACCTTCACGAGTTCACGCCTTTTTGTCCTCCGCGGTTGCCGTGTCCGGGTGCATTTGGTTTGAGGCTGTTCTTTTCCGTCAGCGGTCCTGTTGTTCATCGTACCGCAAAGCCTGATCACAACTGATCGGGTCGATAGTAGCGCAATTCGACGGCATTGATGTCCATCGGTTCGTCGTAGTAGGGCTTTAACTCGATCTCGTTCTCGCCGTCCCAATGAAGCCAGGGATTGAGCGTCATTCGGCGGTGGTTGCCTCGAGGGCCGCCATAGAAATAGACGTTGGTGTCGTTGATGTAGACGCTCTGGATGTCGGCGCGTCGTCCGTTGATGCAGAACTGGACGGCTGTTTAGGGCTTTGTAACGCAAATCGTTTTCTCGACCCGGGCCCCAAGCCCTTCATTATCCCAGACCACGAGTGTTACTCGATACTCACCGGGTTTCTCGAAGGTATGTGTTGGCTCCTCCGTCAATTCCGGAATCCCCTCTCCGAAGTCCCAAAGCCGATTGACGATTTCGCCCGTATCGGCCGTTGAAGTGCAGCGGAACCGAACTGGCTTGCCCGCCTCAAGCTCGCCCCGTATCTGAAAAGTAGCGTTAGGCGTGGCCAACGACAGCGGTTTGGCCGCGGGTAATTGGTTGGATCGGTTCTGGCTCACTTGGCAACGGAGAAAACTCATTCGAGTCGACTTGGATGGGCGGGAGACGGCGGCCGATTCATTGCCGCTGAATACACAATCAAGGAACGCTAGCCGATCGACGTTGATTCCGCCCGGCTGAAATCCGAGGCCGCCGTTGTGGCGAAACTCGCAGCGCTCGAAAACCAGGCTCTGGCAGTTTCCGTTGATCCGGAACCCGTGTCCACTGTCCTTCGGATAACGAGCGCGGAGATCGCCGCGAACCGCATTCTCGAACACGCAATTGTAGAAGTAGTGACGTGACCCTCCGCCCTCGTCGCCCTGCAACTGAGCGCCCCATTGCACACAGTCGCGGATCGTGTTGTAGCCCCAATAGACGTTGTCCTTAACCGGTTTGTTGGAAACTGCACTTTAGGCCATCTCTGTGCAGCTGAGTGGGAATTGATATTGCTTGAAAGTGCGGCTCTCCCGATGCTTCTGTTTTCTGGCAAGGAAACACCACATCAGGAGAGCCACGGATGGGCAAGCGTAAGCGATCCAAG